>JACDDG010000025.1 GCA_013817115.1 Parachlamydiaceae bacterium
CATTTTTGATCGCTTAATCCCGGGGCTTTCTCAAAGCCAAAAATCCAAAATTTGAACGCTCTTCGGTATAACTGTCAAAACTTTAATAAAAAGCCCCTGCATTCAGAGCGATCCGGATTGTAATTGTTTTGTAGTATTATGAGAATACAAAAATTAGATTCTCCTTGAATTTCGAGCGAATTACATCAAGTCAAATATTTATCCTTCTATGTGCGCATTTCTGAAGCAATAAGAAAGGAATTTATGTATGAAGTTATTGATCGTTATTGCGAAATTATGAACTTCGAAGACTTAATTTCTATCATGCTTCCAGGAATTTTAGTAGAAGTAGAAAAGCCGAATTGAAAGAAAACGAGGAGGGTTAGAAGTGTCTGTTGAATCGCCACGAAATCCTCAAGTTTAATTTTTAAATAACCTTTTGTTCTTACAATAGCTTAACATCAAATTAAATTTCGATCACAGAGTCATCAGCGATGACATAAATTTTACATTCAACACTTTTTCTTACCAGTGTGCCTCCAACAAAGAAGCCGAAAGCGGGAATGATTGCCAGATCTTTGAAAATTTGAAAACATCTTAAAACCAGACGATCATAGCTGTTGCTTATCTCTACTTTGGGATGAAGATGCCCAGACCACACGAACCATTGTTCATGATGCATAGGGAAATGGGAAAAGTAAAATGGTTCAATTAATAAACCTTCTTTATGCGTATGCAAGGGCCATTCTGGAGGCAAGTTTTTAATAAGGGCATAATCATGGTTTCCAAAAATAAGATGGACTTCACATGCTGTACTATGAAGCCATTCACTAAACTTCTTCTTCACATCGTCCGAAATCCCACTTTGTGCATGGATTAGGTCGCCCACTATAATACACTTTTCTGCTTTCAAATCGTTTAACAAGCTAGTTATACTCAAGAGGTCATCATCCATTATCCCTTGAGGAATTGGTATACCAGCTTTTCTGAAAACGGTTCCTTTGCCAATATGTATATCGGCAATGATCACCGTTTTTTTCTCTTCCCAGTACACGGCTTTTTTTGAGAGCAGGTGACACGTCTGATTTCGTATTGTTAGTTTCATTATTTTATAATCCAACTTTCTTGTATCGCTGCAATGCGTTCCGCTAAGCTTTCAGTGCTAAGTCGCTGGCTCACTCTTTCAACAAATAGCGGCAATGAAAACGGGGTAAAGCCTAAGGGATGCTTAATGATTAGGGGGGATGATTGCAATCTCTGAAGGACTTCTTTTAGTCTATCCTGAGCAAAATATTTATCTAAAGTTTCTTTTTTAGCCTGATTTAAGAGCAAATTGTCCGAGTCATATTTTTCTAAAACTTCAAAAAGTAGGCCTGTACTCATTTGTACTTGACGATTAGACTTATGATTTCCAGGAAAGCCCTGGAAAACTAACCCCGCAATTCGCGCAACTTCTCGGAAAGCCACTTTGCTTGCTTCGTGTACATTGATTAGACTTTCAAGTTCGTCACGGCTATCAGTAGAGTTAAAAAGATTAGGAACAAGCATGGTTTCATTAAAAGGCTTTTTAGAAAGAAGCTCAAGTCCATAATCATTACAACTGATTATTAGGGTGGATGGCATGGCTTTGGCTAGCCGATGGGCTATTAATAAGGCAAGGCCCTCATGAATTGTTTTTCCTTCAAAAGGGAATACAAACATATGCCACCCTTCGCGAGATTTAATAATTTCAATGAGTAGTTCATGTTCACTTGGTAAATGAGATTTTGCCTTTTGAATTTCGAAAATTTCTTTTAAGAGAGCATTTTCTTTTTGTGTTTCATTTTCATCCATGGCTTTTCTTAAAAGATACCCTAAAGGAGCTGAAAATGGTAAGCTTGTGCCCCCCCATACTGCAGCCTGTGTGTTCACTTCGTTTGTCAAACGTACGTGAGCTGTTAAATCTCGATACTGCACCAGTTTTAATCTCTTTCCACCAAATAAAAAGTTATCTCCGGGTTTAAATTGTGTTATGAATGATTCTTCGATAGTTCCGAGAGATTTCCCCTTCATTAATTTAATAACAGCATAGGAGTCTGAAGTTATAGTGCCAATATTCATTTTATGACGTCTAATTATTTGTGTATCATTTACAAACAGAAGCCCCTTGTCGGGCACTAATTTTCTGTATTCGGAATAAGCATTAAAAGCTTTTCCTCCTGTAATCAAAAAGGATAAGCAATACTCATACTCTTCAAAAGATAAATCGGCAAAACAAGAAGTCGTTTTTAATTCGTCGTAAAACTTTACTTTTTCAATGCCTCCCCCTATAGCACATGTTACAATATGCTGAAGTAAAACATCATAGCATTTTTCTAGGGGAAAACGTTTTTCGATGATGTGCTCCTTAATGGCCATTTTATAAGCCTTCATTTCTAAAACTTGAAGAGCATTTGTTGGAACAAGAGAGATGTGGCAAGGTGTTAATGGTCGATGTGAAGATCGTCCTGCGCGCTGTATCAGCCTTGAAACACTTTTAGGGGAACCTATCTGAATAATTTTTTCTACTGGCGGAAGGTCAATTCCAAGATCCAAAGCCGAAGTACAAACCACGAAGCTCAATTTTCCTGTTTTTATATTTTCTTCTATCTCCGTTCTAGTTTTTTTTTCAACGGAACTATGATGTAAGGCGGTTAAAGACTTCCAGTCAGGTTTTAAATCAACAATTCCCTGAAACCAGCGTTCAGCCTGTGAACGAGTATTGGTAAAAATTAGAGTTGGCAATTTCGGATCGAGTTTTTCAATTACGTAGGGAAGCATACGTATACCTAGATACCCTATCCAAGGTAGATTTTCAACTGATTCTGGTAGGATTGTTTCTATAATGACTTCTCTTTTCATCTGTGCTGTCACCAATGTGGGTGTACGGTCCATTCCAACACAAACTTGCGCTGACTCCTCAAGATTACCTACGGTGGCAGTTAACGCCCATATTTGAACACCGGGATTCCAATTTTTTATTCGTGACAGACATAATTCCAGCAATACTCCACGCTTTGAACCTAAAAGCTCATGCCACTCATCCACGATGATCATTTTGAGATTAACAAAGCGCAATGCGGCATCGTCTTGTGTAAGCATGAGAGAAAGGCTCTCAGGAGTGGTTAAAAGAATTTCAGGAGGCGATTTTTTCTGCCGATTTTTTTGTGAAGCCGTAGTATCGCCGGTCCTTTTTTCAACTCTATAGGGAAGGTTAAGGTCTAAAATGGGTTCTTTAAGAGCTTTCTCAAGATCATTTGCTAAAGCTCTTAAAGGTGTAATGTAAAGGATGTGAATCCCTTTTCCAGGAGACTCATGAAGCTTAGATAGGGCAGGTAAATAAGCTGCATAAGTTTTACCGGCTCCGGTAGGAACCGAAATAAGGCCGCTTTTCCCTTCGTGAATTTCTTTCCAAGCTTCTTTTTGGAAGGGAAAATGTGTCCATGACTTTTTAGAGAGCCACTGAAGAATAATATTATCATTTTTCTTCATCAACAAACCTTTTTTAGGATTTTCACGCAGAAAATTGGTTAGTAGCAATTTTTTCAATATGAGTAAAAGGAAACTTTGCTTGTCGTAGAAGAAACTGCTTCTCCATAACCATTTCACTTCTAGCAAAATTCAATTATACCAAAACCAGTAATTGTTTACAGAGTTTACCGATGAACAATTTCTAAAATTCATGACATTTCCCTTGATGTTAACTAGATGATCGAAATGGCTTTTATTAAAAAGATTTTACCCAAAAACTTAATGGCTTTTTTGTCTTTTTTGTAATATAAAGAGATAAAAAAATACAAATTAGGATTGTAACATGGTAAATGACTTAAAGCTCTTCGCAGTGTACTTAGGAGGAAGCGCTCCTAGATCAAACATTGAGCTTCATGATGTGGTCTTTGTGACAGGCCGTTCTTTAAAAGAAACGCACCCAAAATTAATAAAAAAATGGTTTGCCTTTCCTGAAAAAATTCCCCATATAGACTCCTACATTGAATTAATGCACGCTGATGGTTTTCAAATCAGTCTAACTGCAGACGTAAGCAAAAAATCTATGCTGAAACTATATTTTGTAAATTTCGGAGCTTATACAGAAAATCTATTTGGCGAAGTACATCAGTCAGCATTTTATGTCGGAAAAAATAAATCTGAAACTACTTTAAAAGCTAGGCAAGACCTTTGTGTGGGTATGATACAGCCTCACTTAGATGATCATTTAGATGTTGAAGGACTGGTTGAGTTTGATAAATTTGACGTCGATGATGTTATAGAAGTAGAAAGTGTAGATGGCTATCATCTAATATTTACACCTTCGAAAATTAAAACAACCTCCCTAGCACGTCCAGGATACAGTAAGCTAAAAAGTGACAATCTGTAGCGACAAAGTTTTCAATATTTGTTATAATTTAAGACCGAACTAGTATACCGAAGAGCTCTTCCGTATACGTAAGTTTCAATAAGGGTTACATTCGGATATGAATGTTGACCTCTGCTGACCTTTTCAATGTTGATCGTAGACATACTCTTCGTTAATCCCTTGTTTTTGTAAAAATGATCTTATCTCAGAATTAAGAGATTGCTTGATTATAATTTTTTCAAGAGATAAATATTTATCTACCGGATATCTTAAATCCCGCTGAAAAATATATACCGCTTTTTGCCTTTTCGGTTTTAAATCACCAATGTCGTTTAACTTGTGAGGAGGATCGATAATACAGGGTGTTATCTCATTGCTAGATTTCATAGCCTTCATGGCTGCTGAAAAGGAAAGAAAGGAAGAGACACTGCTTTTTTTTAGGCAAAACACCTCTCCATTGCATTCAGGTTTATATGTGCTGAAGTATAGAGCTATCATTGTACTTTCAGAGAATTCTAAAGTGGGTGTTGGCAAATTGGGAATGGGATTTTCGATTCTTTCTTGCGTTGGATTTTGCTGTACATATCTAATAGCTTCAAATACAGGATCACCTTTTCCATCGAGGCACTTGTTCACGTTTTCATGGGGTTCGATTGTCCTAAGAATGATCTTGTGGTATTGGTGTAAAATACCTGGTGTCCAATATTTTAAGGACGGCTCCTTTAAAACGTATTTTCCAGGAAGTCGCTTTGTTTCCCCTCTAAGTTCGCGAGCTAATGTAGAATTCAAAAGCCTATCCTGAGGGCATTGTCCACGGAATATACTGTGACTTTTTCGCTCTTCCAATAGTTGCAGAAGTTCATCTATAGATTGTGGCTCATATAACTTCATAAAATACCTCTCTTAGCTAAGCTTAAGGTAGAACATTGATTTTATGGGTTTTATTCTTGTCGCTTAAATATATAGTGTAACATATCCTTCCATATAAACTTCAATTTTGAACATTTCATCACTCGTCTAACTAGCATGTCGCACTAGCATGGAATTTTAAAATAATTAATAACAACCCAAAATTTTATAACTTTTTACTCTTAAAATTTTAATTGACCCGTTAATCGTCAAATCATAGAATTACCCATTCAACCAAAAATTTGATTAACTTTTTTTCAATTCAAGGACACTATGTACCGCTTCGCACTTTTCCTTTTACTGTTTCCACTTCAACTTTTTTCCGATGCTAGCTCTATCTCTACTGAGAGCGAAATATTAGAATCCGCTCACACTCCTTTGACGTCTATTTACGGGGTTCCTGCAACAAATGTATTCGGAGTCAACGTTATCAATGGTGATTATCATTACTCATGTGTTGATTTTGACTTACCAAGTTCAGACAGCTTAATCTTAAAAAGAACCTACAGCAGTTCAAGATTTAAATGCGGTGGTTTTGGCCATGGATGGTCTCATAATGCTACGGGAAGTGTAATGAGCTATTCTACCGATTATAACAAATTTTTCCACGCTGTCACCTCCGGAACTCTTTCCGGAGAGCTACCGTTCAAAACCGAAATGGAAAAGAAACATGAACCATTAAAAATTAACACAGCAATACTAGAGAAGGGAATTACTAACTGTGGCAAAGGAGAAATTTCAGGCAGAACCAATGTCAAAAATATTTTGGCTACTTATTCTTTTGAAGGAACCCATGTTAAAAATGGCGATGGTACAGAAAACTTTTATCGAAAATTCCAAACTGATGATGATGTGACTAGAAGTTGTCTTGCTAACACCAAAAAGCCTAACGGTCTGGAATTGACTTACAATAATCAAGGTCATACTTTACTTAGCGTTCAAGCCCTTACTCATCAAAAAGAATTTTCAAATCAGATAAAATTCACTTATCCCTCTAACATGACCAAGCATGTTGCCAATAAGAAACCTTTTGAAATTAAAGGCGTTTCGGATGACGGAAAAAATGTTACATACTTGCTTAAATTTCATGAACTTCACCCTCAATGTCCTCAACAAAATGTTTTAATCTCAAAAGTAGAATCAAACTTTTTTCCTACCGAATATTACAGTTATACAGATCCCAAACCTGAAAATGGACCGGAAAAGCTTAAAGAGCGGTATGGAAGCCAGCACAAAATTGCAATTGATTATTACAAAAAGGGTGACACGGTCTCGTTATATGGAATAAAACCTGAGGATGTCAAAAAATCCAAATTTGTGCGCAATCGCGTAAAACAGATTTGCGTAGCTGTCGATGGATCTCAAGACTTGAAACCTGTATGTAGATTTGCTTATCACAAAAATAAACAAACCAAAGACGCTTTTACAGACGTATACACTGCCTACAATCACCTAACCCGTTTTCATTATTCTGCAAAAAACTATCGTCTGAACTGTATCGAAAATTATAAAGGAAAAAATAAGCGCTCAATCTATCGACGAGAACGCCTAGAGTTCGGAGCCAAATCGACTCCTCTAGAGGGTGACTTGCTTTATAAAACAGTTGAAGATGCAGATGGTGTTGTCCACTTTGGGGAAAACTATGATTATGATGATCGTGGCAATATCCTGAAAAAGAAACTTATTTTTAGATCCTATACAGAAACAAAAGTTCATCCGATCACGGTTAAAGTAAATCACGCTTCAAAAGGGAATAGTCGTTTGAAAGGCGGAGAAGTTAAAACAACATCCTATACTTATAACACGCTCAACCTGCCTACATCTGAATATGACGGCAAACTCAAAACCATTATAGAATATCAAACTTTGGATGGAAAGGACACAAATCTACCTAAATCTGTCCTCGTTAAACATGATGCTAAGACTTTAAAACGCAAGTTTTATGAATTTGACAAAAATGCTGGCTGCACACTCAGAATTGAAGATAATGGCTCAAGAAGCACTGCTGAAGACATGACGAGTGTGACATGCCGAAAAATAGCTCGCATAGTTAACCGTAATGGAACTTTTGCTGGATTACCATTGGAAGTTGATACGTGGGGATCAAATGAAAAGGAAGAAAAACGAATTTTCCGCGCAACTTATGATTATGACTCTCATGGGTATGTAGAAAAGGAATCTTACTATGACTCAAATAATAAATTTGCCTATGAGTTACACAAAATACGCGATATTAGAGGCAATATCCTTTCTCAGACTGATGCCTTGGGGCAAACCTCTCATTGCAAATACAATGATTACGGCGCAGTCATAGAAGTCCAAGGGCCTATGTTAGAGTCCTACATTCAATACATATACGATTGGCAACAAAGGCCTATTAAAGAGATTTTAAGTTGCGTTGATGGAGTTCAACTTTCTACCTCTAGAAGTTATGATTTAGAAGGAAAATTGACTAAAATAGAAAATTCGTATGGGTTCTCCACCGATTTTATCTATAACGAACAAGGGCGGCCTGTAGAGATCACCTACCCTGCCGTTCGAACAGAAACGGGACAATGGATACGGCCTCACATTCGCAAAAAGTATGATTTTTTGGGAAATTTGATCTCAGAAACTGATGCAAATGGTTTCGTGACAATATACACACGAAATGATGCGGGACTCCCCTTGCAAATAAGCTATCCAGATGGAACCTATGAGGAATTCCGGTATTCGCTTTACGGAGAACTCTTAGAGAAGAAAGAGAAAAATGAATCTAAAGTTGTCTTCACCTACGATGTGTTTTCAAAAGCTATTTCTGAGAAAAAATATGATCGAGATGGGAAGCTACTAAAAGAAATCAGCAAAAAATACTCAGGTGATTTACTGGTTTCTGAAATAGATGGCGAAGGAGTAAAGACAACATACACCTATGATTATGCCGGTAGAATTTCAGAATTGCGCAAAGGCAAAGCCTTAACAAAATACGTCTATGATTCTCTTGGAAGAGTTGCTGAAGAACAGCATTATTATGGTGGAAATGATCTAGACTATATCGCCACGCAATGTGTATATGACCTACTCAATCGGGTTATAGAAAAAAGAGAAGTGGATGGAATCGGTAAGGTCCACACCAAGACAAGAATGACGTATGATGCCGTTGGCCATGTTCTTTCTACTGCAACAATGACTTTTAATGGTACAGCTACGACAATAAATACCTATGATCCTAGAGGTAATTTAAAGACGACGACTGATCCATTAGGTAATACCACATATTGCCATCATCATTATGACTTTATGTTTGAAGGCAAAAACCTTCCTTGCATGGATGTAATTGACCCTTCGGGTGTGAGGACAACGACTATTACAGATGCAAAAGGATCTGCTTTAAGTACAAAAGTTTACTCACCTACCGGCAAACTTCTATCAAACGTAGAATACTACTACGACCTTAAAGGGAAGGTAGTGCGAACTGAAAACCATCTTCCAAAAGAAGTTATTTCGACTCAGTTTGAATACGATTCCGCTTCACGGCTTATCAGACAAGTTAATGGAGCTGGAACCCCTGAGCAGATTACTACAACCTTTAAGTATAATGTTTATGCAGAGCTATCGGATATTTATTATTCAGACGACAGTTCAAAACATCGCGCCTATGATGGAGTTGGTAGATTAGTTGAAGAGTGGTCAGATGATAAATCTGTACACTATCTTTACACATACAATCGGAAAGATCAGCCAGTCGTTGTAGAAGATTTGAACACTCACAAAAAAACTTTTCGAAAGTATTCTATCGAAGGGAATTTGTTGTCAGAACAGCTTGAAAATGGCTTAAAGACTACATACAGCTATGACCGCATGAATCGCGTTTTAGAGAGTATTTATCCTGATGGATCATCTGTTAGGCAAACCTACAACCCTGTTTTCCTGAAAAAAGCTGAACGGATTAAAAACGATAAAGTTGTCTACAAAAGTGAATTTAAAGAATTCGATCCCAGAGGGAAGCCCGGAAAAATTATTTTTCCTAAAAATAGTGGCACTGCCGCGCTTGAGTATGATCTTTTAGGCCGGTTGACTGCGCTTAAATATCCTCTTTACCAAGAAAAGCAGATTACTTATGACTCAAAGGGAACTTTAGTTTCAAAGATTGTCAATAAAGATTTGCAAAAATTTAAGCACGACCACTTGCAACAACTAACCCTTGAGAAGACAGAGCTTTATTCGCACGAGTATAAAAATGATGCCCTTAACCGCCAAATTTCAATTGATGGACAAAAACAAAGTCACAATGCCGTTCTCCAATTAGTCAACGGCCCTGACAAGAAGTATACGTATGATGCCAAAGGCCGAAGGACACAAGGTTCCAAGAGTCGTTATACCTATGACAAATTTGACCGTTTAGTTGGTGTTCAACAAGGCAATTCGACCTGGGAATTCACATACGATGCATTTAACCGAAAAATGTCGAGTGTTTTAGATGGTGAAAAGGTCAATTACATTTATCACGGCTATGAAGAAATTGGCTCTTATAATACTGAGAAAAAATGCCTTGACCTTAAGGTTTTGAGTGCGGGTGAAGGGTCAATGCCCTTTGCGTTAGAATTAGGAGATTGCAGATATTCTCCGATTCTTTCATCCCAAAGGCATATTGTAGGCCTTGTTAGTATGGAAGATGGGAATCAGGCAGATTATAGTCCTCTGACAATGTTTGGAAAAGATTTAACTGAAACGCCTCTTTCACCATGGAGATTTTGCGGAAAACGTCATGAATCTGCTCAAATTGGGATCATTGATTTTGGTTTTCGCTTTTACCATCCAAAATCAGCTCAATGGTTAACGCAAGACCCTTTAGGTGAAAGTGTCGGCCCTAATTTGTATGCGTATGTAAAAAATAATCCTTGTTGCTTTATAGATCGCTATGGACTTATGATGAATGAGTCTGGGACTCCTGGACAGGGTTACATTGATAGTTGTAATGCTGCTGGATCTGCTGGAGCTGGATATTCCGGAGGTCGTAGTGAACTACCAGAAATCAGTTATTACGACGGTTTCGAAGCAGAACACCGAGATTACTACGACGGCAAAAGTCTTGTAAAAGATTATTGGGATAATTCGAGGTGCTATAACTTGGGACGTGATCCATTACCGGAAGGAAGAGGAATCGGTTGGATAAATGGAAATGCTAATAGATTTGAAGACTCTATGGCTAACGCTCTTTATATCTCTGATATTGCTGGGGGATATGATATTGATTGTGTCTACAACGCCACACATGGAACGTATAATGACTTAAAAGAAAGTTTATATGGCTTAAATTATACAGCAACAGAGCCTGTAAGAGAATTGCATAAAATTTGGGACAATTTTTGCGAGAAAAATGAACAGAGTGCAGAATACTTACAATTTGCTCATAGCCAAGGTGTTATGCACGTAAGAAATTCTTTGTTGGATTATCCTGAAGAAAAGCGACAGCGCATAAATGTCATAGGAATTGCTCCTGCTGCTTATGTATATAAAGAAAGCTGTAACAAAGTTGTACATATTCGTACACCTTGGTACAGAGATTTTGTACCTAAGTTCGACAGAAATGGGGCACAACGGTCAACCGATTTAACGACTAGACTTCAAAGCCATCCTGAAGCAAATTGGCACGATCACTCTTTCATGAGCCCCACCTATCAAAGGGAAATTGAATCACACATTAAATACTATCTTGAACATGGAACAATTCGATGAAACACTTATATTTATTATCTTTTTTTATTCTTATCTTTGCTTTATCAGCTTTCTTGTCAGCAGATTATCCCAATCTGTTAGGTCTTGAGAACGATGACAAATATCTTTCAAAAGCAGAGAATCTGGTTAATCAGATTCTCACTGAGACGGCTTTAGAGGTAGAAAGTTTGGATAAAATAAAGGTTTCTGGAGAAATGGTTTCGATGCCCGGTGGCATTGTTAAAACTATGGGTTTATCATTCAACTCCTATGAAAAACTTTCTAAAGAAGAAATAAGAAAAAAAACTGTTCAGCTTGCTGAAAAGTTATTGCAAAACATTAATTCTAATAAAGAAATTCCACCGTTTCTGGCGAAAAGTCCTTTTACAATTAATGAAATTGAAATCAGTATTTATAATCATGATCAACAAGGCAATTGGCCTTATGATCCTGAAATTGGAAATGCTCATTTCAATAGGGGTAAAATAACCTATAGTACATATGATCCAGATAAAAAGTTTGGAAATAAGAATGAATTTGTAGAATCATACGAAGAAGCTCTCCTTATCGTTCAGAATGGAAGCCAATCTCAGAAGGAAAAGGCTGATTAGGTTCACCTTTCTACAAACTTTTTAAACTATGTTTTTTTATTAAAATGATCAATCTCGTACCTTGAAGCAGGTCTAGTCCCTTTGCAAGCAAGGCATTTAGTGGCTTGCAGAGTCTTGTGGAATTGATGTTATGGTTTTTTAACGAGCCCTACCGGCGCTCTACCGACATTATTCCGGCGAGGACTGCCCTTAAGTTGCAATGTGGACGGCTCTACATATCAGAAACCTTTAAAAGAACATATTGAACATTACTTGAAATACGGAACAATCCAATGAAATTTATCTTTTTTATTTTCTTTTGTCTTTTTGTATGCATTTTATCATTTTATTTATCGGTGGATTTTCGCGATAAAATACTTTATTGGTTCGATAACGATGATAAACATCTTTCTAAAGAAGAACGACTGGTAAATCAAATACTTTATGAGACCTCATCTTCAATAGAGAAAACACATCAAATAAAAAACTTTGGAACTCTCATTTCTATGCCTGGAGGCAGAATTCAAAAATTAGGGCTATCATTTAATTCTTATCAGAAACTCTCTAAGGAAAAAATGAGAACCTACCTACTAGAATTTGGAGAAAAATTGCTTCATAATATCACCTTAAATGAAGAAATCCAGCCGTTTTTAAATGAAAGGCCCTTTACAATAGAAAATGTGGAAATCTATATCTACAATCATGATGAAAAAGGGCACTGGCCATATGACCCTGAAATTGGTTTGGCTCATTTATATAGGGGAAAGGTAATTTTTAAGACGTATCATCATGATGATAAAAAATTTGGAAATAAGAATGAATCTGAGGAAACTTATGAAGAAGCTCTTCAGCTTGTTCCGAGAGGAGATAAATCTTAAACATCAAACAAGAGTGATTTCGTCGAAGCTACTAATCGGCTTTTTAATATCAAGCCCATAGTGTAGGCCCTGAGGGGGTCCTGAGAGGGCCAAGCTATGGGGGTCGATTAAAAACTGCCGCAGAACTCTGGAAGAGTGGTAGAGGTCTCTCGTCGGGCATGCATATCAGGTTAAGTTAAAGGACGCTAACGACAAACGACCTTAAAGACTAAGGACAATAAAGACTCCAAGGACCTTAACGACATCTGTTTTCGCTTTTTGGGTGTTATATAGGGCGTCTTTAAGGTCTTTGGAGTCGTTATTGTCCTTTGTCTTTAAGGTCGTTTGTCGTTAAGG
>JACDDG010000383.1 GCA_013817115.1 Parachlamydiaceae bacterium
GGGTGTATTCCATTTATTCTCCTTTACTTTGAAGAATATGTTTACACCATTATCACCTTGGAAGGGAAGCAGAAACTTAAATTGACAGTAAAATTTCAAATTTAGGCCATATTTCTGACATGCCAATATGGGACAGCACCAACGATATTCCTGCGATGATTACGTCGTTACAATCACCAAAAAATATCTATCAAAGATTTTTATATAAAAATAATAAAAATTGGATTTTAGCAGTCGAACCTAATCTTAAAAGTTATTGCGTCGGTTAACATTCAAAACTAAATAGCCAAATAATTATTTACGGAGATCTCCTACTAATCTTTCATCTAGAGCCACTTTATTCGAAAAGAGTTACAAATCGCTTTAAATTCAAAATATTTTTTTACACTAAAAGAAGCTGCAGTGCAGAGAGACCCCTCTTTTTATGAACAGTTATGGGGTAAAGCTGTGATTAATGCACATTTATATTTAGCAATTCATGTGTTTTTCATGTTCTTAAATGCAAGTCACAAAACGATGGTAAAAAAACCTTGCTTTATTGTAGTAATCTAAATATAAATATGATATATACCCCTTACGCCGCAAAATTTGTTTCTTCAAAAGTCCGGTAATACGATGATGACACAACCTGAAAGGAAAATTGACCTTAGAAAAGATCAATTCCTATTGAACGAGCACATCGTTCAATGGGTGCAAGACTTTCAGCCAAAATTCAAAAAAATTCTACGTGGCCATACAATTTTTCACGCTTCTTTTTTATCTATTTGTTTTATGGAATTTCTTTCTTTTGCAATTTTTTTCCCTTTTTTTAAAGAATACTCATTAATAGCATTTGCTTTAGCCCTGCTTTTTCTTACTATTTTTTCATATTATATCTTACATCTGTATAGCCAAACACGTAAGCCTGAACAGTTAAAAGAATTGAAGAACATTTTCTCTGATGGAGCAAAGAAAATCATCGATTTTGAAGATGAACTCGCTGAATCACACGTCTCATTATCCGAAATTTTTTGCAAATTTGTCTATAGCTTGGATGGAATTGAATATAACCTGATTAAACTACCCACTTTTTTACAAAAACTGAATCCTCAGATAGAAAAATTAAGCTGCTGGATTTATTGGCAAGATGTATTTAGTGTGAAAGAAATGGCATTACTCGCCATGATTGATGAACAAATTAAGTTAGTAAAATGCGATGCAACAAGCTTGGAAGCTCACACAGCCCTTGCAAATGCCTATGTTATGCTATCAGCATTATATGCAACTCCCCCGGAACAAGAAGATGATGATGAAGAAGATAAGCGTTGGTTGCCTTCTAAATCTAATTCTGCAGAGCTTAAACAAAAATTTCAAACTGTCGCTAAAAGGGCAATAGAAGAATTTAAAATTCTGTGTGAATACTCACCAAATGATCCGTGGGTTCATGAACAGCTTGCATATAGCTATTGCGATTTACATATGCCCTTAGAAGCCATAAACGAATATGAACAAATATTAAAACTTAATCCAAACGATTCTGAAGCTTTTTTCAAAGTAGGGATTTTATATTTCCAGCTTGGACGCAACGCACATGGCTTAAACGTCTACGAGCAGCTCAAACGCTTGCATTACAAGAAGGCAGAAACCCTTATTTCTTATTACGGAGCTTATTCTGATTAGATGAGTCAAGTTTAGATAAGACTTACACCGAAGCTACATTCTACAAGGATATCCAATGGCCATGCCTTCAGAACAAGAATTGGAAGAATTTCTTGCCAGTGCACTTGAAGCTGCAGCTTCCGCGGGAATCATCTTGCGTCAGTACTGGGGAAAATTATTAACGATTGAGGAAAAGAGTCATCCGGGAGACTTGGTAACAATTGCAGATCGCACCGCAGAAGAAAGAATTATCGAGCTTTTGCATGAACGCTATCCGCATCATGCCATTCTTGCAGAGGAAAGCGGGGCCCGTTTTGTCAGTGCAGATAAAGATGGCAGCGAGTTTACTTGGGCAATTGATCCATTAGATGGTACAACCAATTATACTCATCAATTCCCCATGGTTTGCATTTCGATAGCCTTACTCTATGGAGATAGGCCAATTGTTTGTGTAGTCTACAATCCCATTATCGGTGAACTTTTTCATGCCACAAAAGGGGGCGGAGCCTTCTTAGATGCTATGCCCATGAAAGTTTCAACTGTTTCAGAAATTGGAAAAAGTTTGTTAGCTACGGGTTTTGCTTATGACCGTACTGTGAACGTCAATAACAATCTTGCTGAATTTTCTAAATTAACTCTATATTCTCAAGGAGTTCGCCGAATGGGTTCTGCGGCTTTGGACTTGGCCTATGTTGCTGCAGGCCGGCTGGATGGTTACTGGGAAACAAACTTACAGCCATGGGATGTTGCTGCGGGGATTTTATTGGTGACTGAGGCCGGTGGTCAAGTGACCGACTATGACACATCTCCGTTTAAACTTTATTCAGGACGCATTCTTGCAACCAATAAAGCATTACATCAACCATTATCTGCAGCATTGAAGATCTGATGATTACATAAAAAATAGCGGAATGTAAATAGGCCATAGAAACCAGAAAGTAATTCCAATATTAAATATGCGCCAAAGTGAAAAAGTAAAATTATCGCACCAGAGAACTCGGTTGGAATTTGCATCCAAAAACAACTGTAGGACGTCATTCCAATGTTGAGTTTCAGCGAGCTGACATATACTCCAAGCTACGGTTTAGATTTTTGCAAACGCAAATCGAAGCAAAAATGTAGCTCATCATTCCGATCATGCTTTTAACTCAATCTTTTTTTGAAAATTATTTAAAAAAAACAGGCTGACTTTTTTTTTGATTACAATTGCGAAAGAGGCAAAACTCGCTTATAGCAACGTGTAGAATAGCTTACAAGGGCGGCTACGCTCTTAGGCGGCTTTCTGGCGCCCCTACCGGGGCGCACGTTTTGTAATGATCCGAACCCCGGGTTCCGCTATCGCTGCACCCGGGGCTATTAACAGTTCCCCCTACCG
>JACDDG010000026.1 GCA_013817115.1 Parachlamydiaceae bacterium
GCGATTAAGCGATCAAAAACGACCCCATATTATAATATTGGGTCATTTTTGATCGCTTAATCCCGGGGCTTTCTCAAAGCCAAAAATCCAAAATTTGGACGCTCTTTGGTATACTCCACTTTTTAGAGAGCAACCGACACTTAAAAATTTTTAATACTTTAAATCTTCTTTAATGATAAACTGATTTAAAAAAGCCTGAGCTAACGTATATTCATTTCCCATTATTTGAGTTTTCAAAGCGGAGCGAATTGTAGACAATTCTAATGCTAGTTCGAAAGATTTTTCCGCTTTAGTTAAAGAGCTAACATTTTTCTTTGCTGTTTTTGGTGCTTTTGGTGCTTTTGGTGCTTTTGGTGCTTTTTTTGTTTTTAACTTTATATCATCATTTTTTACACCTTGAACTTCAGCTTTCTGAAAATCTTTGAATGCTTCAATTCTTTTCTGGGCTAAATCATCAGTTAAATAACAGGAAAACACCAGATCAATTTTGTTTATAAAGGCTTCGCGATCAAAACTTTTAACTATACACACGTTAGGATTTGTAATTTTTTGGGTATTTGTAATTTTTGAAGCATCATTAGAATGATCTAACATAATTAATAATGCGTCTACTCTAACAATTTCGCCATTTTTCGCATTTTCTTTCAAAATTGTGCGAATTTCAGAAAGCTTTAAAGTTCGTTCATAATTACTAAATTCAGGAACTTTTTTACTTTTAGACGTTTTTTTCTTATCTTTACCTATCGAATTTTTTAAAAAAAAATTATCGAAACGCTGAATTCTTTCAACTGCAATTTCTTCATTCAATCTATCTGAAAACATAGCATCAATTCTTAAAGAAATGCTATCCAAAAGTGCAGGACTAAGATTTGATTTTTGGACTTCGCCCCCACGTCGTCGAATAGTACTGACAGTCGGCTCTACAAGACTTTTCGAAGAATTATGTACATCAATTTCATGATTGCAAAAAATTTCACTACTCCCTATAAACGAACTAATTTTCGAGACACACGCTTCGTAACCGGAATTATTTTGATAAAACTCTTCAGCAGAAAACGACCATAGATTATTAATTTTTATTGTTACTTCAGGTAGACGACGGCTGGATCTAATTTTGTGTTCTACTTGATTGAAAGAGTAATCAAAAATTCTCTTTTCTTTTGAATCTAATTCATTACCCAAATTATTCTGGTAAATATCTTCCCCAGAAAAACCAATGTACAAGCCTCCTGATGATGAGCTACGTGCTACTTCCATAATATTATCCTTTTCATGAAATTTTTTTTTATTTAATCGCGTTATTTAAATATGACGTCTAGCACACCACCTACGCGTTGCACTAGCATTAACCAAGTTAACTACGAGATCAACTGGAATCATAATAAGTTAAAAAAATAAGAAAGTCTAGATCTATTTAATTATTTTAGCTTAAAATTTAATTTTTTTTCTATTATTCATTATGCAGACTAAAGGTAGAAAATTACTAAATAAAAAATGGAAGAATTCATTGAAAATAATCCAACTGAAATGGAATCGAAAAAAATCAGTAAAATTTCACAATTTTTTTCTATGTTTTTCACACTGAGCAATAATTTCGAGAAAATATCCTATAGAAACACTTTCACTTATTAATTTAAACTTTAAATAGCACCTAATCTCACTTAATCTATATGACTGCCAAAGATATAATTTATCAAGTTCACTGAGCTCTTCACTTCCACCACCTAATTCTACAAGCGAGCGTGGTACGCTTTTAACTTTATAAATTTCATCGAAGAAGCGAATTCGCTTAAATGAATATTCTGGAATGATTTTTTCTGAGAAAATTTCATCAATTTTTTCTGAAAGTTCTTCCAGATGTTTCGGAAATGTATTAAAGTTGCCAGAATCATCTTTTTTACGGCTATATATAGGCTGACGCGTTTCTGTTAAACCTGAAAAACAATTGTTTTTTTGCTGACTCGAGGTTTCTTTACCTAAGAGATAATAATAATCCTCTTCTTGTGAACAGGAGTCATAATCACTCCATTCTCGGCTGCGCGAAATATCAGATCTACCTAGAATATTCATAAATTTAAACTTCTTTCCCTTAACGGTTTTAGATTTTTAGTCATTAAAAATGAAGGATGTGTTAAAACTCAATAACTGAATCTTCTCTTAAAAATTTATGTGTGTTTTCCAGTTTTCTATCCGTTTAAAGGAAATGATCTATTATACTTTTACACGACGAATAAATTCTTTAAAAAGATGCTTGCCGCTCAAATCACGAATACAAGCACCTGTAGGACACGAACGCAATATCGGGCAACGCTTATTAAAAGAACGTTCGTAAGGACAGCTCCCTTGAACAAAATGATGTTGACCGCCGCTCGGGGCATACCTTTCCCCTAAAGAAGCTCCAAAGACACTGAAAGTGGCTGTAGACGTTGTAGCCGCAAGGTGCAAAGGCAACGAATCCATCGCAATAATTAACCGCATGTCTGCCATAAGGTGCTGCAATATCGGCAAACTCATTTTGGGCAATAAAACAGAAGCATTAAATTTTTTCTGAAATGATTCTGCCTCACCTTTCTCTATTTCATTTCCCCACGCAAATCCATAATCACAATCTAAGTAAACTTGTAGTAAATGTAAAAACTCTGACAAAGCTTCCAGCGTCAATTGCTTATTTTTCCAGTTTGAACCATGACAAACCATAACTAAAGGCTTCGATCTCTTTTTTAGATCTTCCTGGAGCGCAATTAATTGCTGTTGCTCTAATGCTGATAGCTTGAGGACCGCTGGACTTGCAACGAATGGGACAGATCCAAAGTCATTAAAGAAGTTTTGCACTAAATGCAAATAAGCGCTGCGAACATTGATTCCTTTAGGCGTTGAAAAACGTTTATTGGTGCAAAGCACATTCGGCCATTCTGTAACGCTATCACGGGAAAATCCGACCTTGGCCTTGCCTCGCGCTAGAACTGTCACTAAACCTGATTTAACATTCCCCTGTAAATCAAAAATCACATTATAGTTATCCTGTCGAAGCCTCTTTACAAATTGTCGCATTTTTGATTGATTGCCTGAAGAAAAAAATCCTTTTCTCCAAGTCTTTGTATCCATGATAAGCGTGTGATCGATAGCGGGGTGTGCTGAAACAAGAGAAGCAAATGGCTCTTCAACCACCCAATCTATGGTCGCTTCAGGAAACTTTTTTTTGATATAACTGATCACAGGAAATGCCTGCACAATATCCCCTAGAGCAGAAGTTTTTACGATGAGAATCTTCATCTTTCTTTACTTGCTCTGTTGATTTGCAGTCGGAGAAAATTTTAGAGAATCGAGTACTTCCTTAAAATCAGTAGGCAAAGAAGACTCAACTGATACACGTATTCCGTTTATCGGATGAATAAACTCGATTTTAGAAGCATGCAAAAGGCATCGTTTTGGCTGATACGCGAAAAGTTTAGTTTTGTTGTAAAGTGAATCACCCAAGATTGGGAAACCCATTCCAGCCATGTGCACTCGAATTTGATGCGTACGCCCTGTGTGTGGGAAGCAAGCCAGTAAGGCAGAACCTTTCCCCTTTTTGATAAATTTCCATTCAGTAATAGCTAAAACCCCTTTCTCTTTAGGAACTTCTCCCCAAATACTTTGACCTGAATAAGTAGAAATTTTCCCTAAGAAATTTGCGATTCGTCCTTGTGACTCTTTAGGAATTCCCTGAACGATAGCCAAATAACTTTTTGAGACTTTTCGCTCCTTAAACAAACGGATAATGGCTTCTCTGGCCTGTTCAGATTTCGCGAATATCAATACACCGGAAGTTTCTTTATCCAAACGATGGGCTAATGCCAAAAATTTCAAACCTCTATCCACCTTAAGCAGAGCTAACAGTCCTTCATCTTCCGAAGAAACATGTATCGGCTTATCAATGAATAGGAAGTCACTATCTTCAAATAAAATAGGAGGAACAGTTTTGTTCTGAGTTCCTGAGGAAGACTTATTATTTTGATGGACAGGCTGTTGATCAACGATAAATTCGACCATATCGCCTCGTCCAACCAATGTTGAGGCGAAACGTTCCACGCGGCCGTTGATGCGACAAAGATTTTTTTCCAAAGATTGTTTAAGCAATCGGAGAGAACATTTTACATCTAGTTTGCTCCGCAGAAACTGCAACAAACGCATACCCGATTCTTCTTTGGTAACTTGCCATTGGTTGGCAGAAACTTCTTTAGACGTCACTAAACTGCCTTAGAAAACGCATGTCGTTTTCAGTTAGAAGACGAATATCTTTGATCCCTCGTTTTAGCATTAGAATTCTTTCTACGCCCATACCCCAAGCATACCCAGAATAAACTTCAGGATCGATATCTCCATTTTTAAGTACTTCCGGATGCACTAGGCCCGCACCCGCGACTTCGAGCCAACCACTATGTTTACAAAGCTGGCAGCCATGTCCCTCACAATTCAGGCAGCTAATGTCGACCTCCATACCCGGTTCAACAAAAGGGAAATAGCTTGGACGGCAACGCAATTGAATCTCGGCATGAAAAAGCTTGCAAAAGAGTTCTTTTAGCGTTGCTAATAGATCTCCAAAGGTTACGCCTTTGTCGATATAAAGTCCTTCAACCTGATGGAAAAATACATGAGAACGGGCAGTGATTGTTTCATTGCGATAGGCTTTGCCCGGAGTGATGATGCGAATTGGGGGCTTATGCTGCTCCATAACCCGAGCTTGAATGTTGCTGGTATGAGTTCGGAGTAAAACGTTGGGAGATATATAAAAGGTGTCTTGCATATCGCGAGCAGGGTGATCGGCAGAAAAATTTAGCGCTTCGAAATTATAGTAATCTGTATCGATATCAGGACCAACTTGGGCTGAGAACCCCATTTCCATTAAAATTTCAAGGATTTCATCCATCGTTTCAGTAACAGGATGTTTACGACCAGCAAAGTAACGTCTCCCCGGAAGACTTACATCTAAGACTTCAGCGGCTAGTTGAACCTCGAGCTCTTGATCGGCAACAGTTTTTGCTGCGTCCTCTAGGGACTTAGTTAATTCTTCTTTTAAATCATTGATCTCTTTTCCGAGATCACGACGCATTTCAGGAGTCGCTGACTTTAACTCTTTCATGAGCTCTTGTACAGGGCCTTTCTTCCCTAAGTAGCGAACGCGCATGTTTTCGAGATCTTGGCAGGTTTTCGCGGCCTGCAGCTCTTTAGAAAAGTTGTCACGAAGGAAGCGAATGTTTTGATCCATTTGAATTGTACCCAAATGTTGGGGTAGTTTAGGGTAAGGCAGTTACCCTAAACTGAGCTACGCCCGTTTAATAAACAAGAGCGAAGTACTACAAAAGTACTTCGCTCAAAGACTTCATAAACTCATTAAACTAGAGCTTCTTTAGCACGTGCTACAACTGTAGCAAATCCGTTAGGATCTCGCACAGCCATATCTGCTAGCATTTTTCTATTGAGCTCACATCTTGCTTTTAGCAGGCCATTGATGAACTTGCTATAGGATATACCATTAATCTTAGCGGCAGCGCCAATACGTTGAATCCACAATCTGCGGAATTCGCGTTTTTTGATTTTTCGGTGCCGGTAATTATAAGCAAGGGCGCGCATAACGCTTTCACTTGTGAGGCGTAAATGGTTTTTACGATCTCCCACGAAGCCCTTGGCTCTCTTATACATCCTTTTTTTGCGTCGATGTGAAGCTACAGCATTGGTTACACGAACCATGGGTAATCTCCACTGTTGCGTCCGACTTTAAATACAAACAAAGTCAGACAATTTTCAATTTAATTACACACCCATTAAGCGTTTGTACATCTTGAGTTGTGTTCCGCTAACTAGCCCTGGACGTGATAGCTGACGCTTACGTTTAGGGGTTTTCTTTGTCAAAAGGTGGCGTTTACCAGCACGAGAGCGTTTAAGCTTTCCTGTTGCTGTTACCCTGAACCTTGCGAATAAGGCTCTTTTTGTTTTCATCTTCGGCACGGAGCTTCTCCTATTGTTCTAATGGTACTTCTTGCATGGAAGAGTCCTTAGTCTTCTTAACTCCCGGAGCAATAACAATACTCATCATGCGTCCAAGCATCTTGGGCGGCATTGATTCAGGAGTTCCGAATTTCTCTAAACTATCGCAAACTTTCTTAACATGCTTTAGACCCACTTCAGGGTGGGCCATTTCTCTTCCTTTAAAAGTACAAGTGACTTTTACCTTGTGGCCCGCCTCAAGAAATTCTTGGGCATGATTTATTTTTGTTTCTAAATCATGCTCACCGATATTGGGCTTAAGCTTAATCTCTTTAACTTTTACCTGATGCTGAGATTTTTTATTCTCTCTTTCCCGTTTGGTTTGATCATAGCGGAATTTGCCATAGTCAATAATTTTACAAACAGGAGGATTAGCTCCAGGTACAATTTCTACGAGGTCTAAGCCGGCTTCTTCAGCTCTTGCCAGCGCTTCATAGAGCGGGACAACGCCTATTTGTTCGCCAGTTTGGCCTATGAGGCGCACACGTGGCGCGCGTATTTCTCTATTAGCTTTCAACCCGCTACTCGGCTCCTTTTTATAGTTCAGTCATCTCGACCCATGAATTTGAGTCGAGGGCAACGCGATTTCAACCCCGACTTCAGTGATTGTAGTGCCGAATTTGCTAAGCATTGTTGATCATGAGTCACTTATATTTTTTGATATAGGGTTTAGTAACCTATTTTAAAAAATGTAAGTGACTCAGGGTCAACGAGGCAACACAAATTTGCCACTACAATTACTGAAGTCCGGTTGAAGAGTTTTTCAGCTATTTAATCAATCTCTTGGAAGCTGAAAAGTTGTCTCTTCTTGCAACTGATGGAGAAAGGTGTTAAACACCATTCTCTTAGTCATTGCTTTTTGGCCGCATTGGCGCACATTCACTATTTTTTCTTTTTCTTCTTGATCCCCTACGATTAACGCATAGGGAACCTTCGCACATTCTACTTCATGAATCCTGGCTCCCAAGGTAAAACCTTGAGGATCGCTTCTCATATCTACAGTGGCTCTGCAGCCAGCCTTTTGCAGCTCTCTAAGTAGCCCTTTCGCGTAGATCCGTTGCCTGTTACTGACTGCAATGATACGAACTTGTTCCGGTGCAAGCCACAAGGGCAATACCCCGCCATTTTTTTCAATAAGCAACACAACTAATCGCTCTAGAGGCCCAAAAATGGACTGCCTTAGCATAATAGGTTGAGCTCTACATCCATCTTCTTGCACATACTGCAATTCTAATCTGGAGGGCAAATGAAAGTCAACTCCCACTTCGGGACCGCTCCAACTGCGACCAGCTAAATCTTGCAACTTCGCTTCTATTTTTGGACCTGCAAACGTGGTTTCTTGCTGATTTCTAACAAAATCAAAACCACACGCTTCCAGTGCTCGCTCCATTATGGCTGAAGATTCATCCCACTGCCTTCGACTACCGGCAATTTTTCTACCATTTAACGACAGAAACCACTGGCACCCGAAACCCAATAGATTAGCAAGTTTATTAATCAATTGCAAGGAAGAAATGATTTCTTCGTAAAGTTGCTCGGGTTCACAAAAATAATGAACAAAATCTGCCAGGTAAGAACGTGTTTTCAGCATCCCCCATAAAAGAGTTTGCGGCATTGCGTTCGCTTGAATTTCTTGAACTTCCGCGTAACGGATCGGCATTTCAGAGGCATAACGCGGTTTAGTTTTGAATAGCAACGCATGCGCTTCCGCCGGAGTCTGCACCGGCAAAAGAGTATCTCCTTGAACGTCAATTTCTAGGCAAGTTTCATCGGTGATGCCAAAATTTTTCTTTTTAAGGAAATCTCTTTTGACAAAATGAGGAGTCTGAACAAAATGCACATCCAGTTGCGTGAGAGATTGCTTCCACAGAGCGAGTAAATTCTCACGCATGATGACACCTTTTGGGAGCCATGAGTGGGCTACAGAACAAAATGCTTCATCGACAGAGAAAAGCTCCATTGTTTTAACTAAAATGCGATGATCGTTTTCTTGCAAAGCTTTATGAAGTTTAGTAAATTTTTTGAGCTGCTGCTTATCTTGAAAGGCCATACCGGCGATACGGATAGCGGAATAAGAGCCATGCTGTGGGCTATAGAGGGTGACATTTTCAACATCAAATATTTTAAAGGCACCCACTTCATCGGTTGTTTCTGAGTGAAATGGGGGGGCCACGTCTAAGAAGTCGCCAATTTCCACTAAATTTATAATGTTATAAGGAATCGTGTCAGTTATGTCGGCTTTGAGCAATTGTTTACGATGACGAAAGAGGTCGGCAGCATTTTCACGCATCATGGAACGTTCATTGATCGGGTTACCTTCTTTAGCCAGACCACGCATTGTCTCTTCCAGTAGTGTTACAAAGAGATCATCAGTTGGAAAAGAATAGGCAAAATCATAATAGAACCCAAGTTCATTAGCTCCACCCGAGAGCATTTGAGCTTCAGGAAATAGTTTAATAATGGCAGCCGCAAGGAGCTCTGCAGCAGTAAAACAAATGGCTTGTTGATCGGAATCCATAGATGGGTAAAATTTTGGTGGGTAAATGATAAAAGATATACGGAAAAGATATCTGGTAAAAGATACCTGGTAAAAGACCTAGGGAAGAATTCACGAAAAGCTCGAAGTTGAATTGAGGCATAGCTGACTCGAACAGCTGACCTCCACGATGTCAACGTGGCGCTCTAACCAACTGAGCTAATACCTCATGATCCATTTAGAGCTTATCGCGAAATTCTGATCATATGCTATTGGGGTATATTTGCACAAACAAAAAATGTAGGTATTGTGGAGATGTTGTTTATTCACATCAAGCAGCTTGTGGAGGGCTTACAGTTGCGGTTACGCTCTTATGTGGCTTTCTCGCACCCCTACCGGGTAAGCGTTTTATAATGATCACCCCCCCGGGTTCCGCTATCGCTGCACTGCACCCGGACCTATTAAAAGTTCCCCCTACCGGGGGATAGAGCATAAATGGCTTTTAAGCTTCTAATTTAGTCTTTTTATTAGCGATGCCCTATCCCCCGGCAGGGCAGGGGGAACTGTTAATAGCCCCGGGTGCAGCGATAGCGAAACCCGGGGTCCGGATCATTATAAAACGTGCGCCCCGGTAGGGGCGCGAGAAAGCCACCAAAATCCGTAAACACCGCTCCTAGCGTTAACGCCAAGTTTTCCTCCACTCATCGTATTCTGAAGGCCTTAATCGAAAGCGAGCGATATTTCCTTTGTGAAGACTCATCAGTTCAGTTTCAATAACTTCTTCAAATCTTTGCCTATCACCTGCCATAATTGTCTCAGAGCCTTTTTTCCTGATTGCTGATACTGCTGATTGCTTATCCATGCATCCACGAATTATCTCACCTATTGTTTCGATGATAAGATCACGATAGCGCATACGAAATGGATCAGGATCTCCAAGTTCTTGGCGTGTTGCTAAATATAGAGAACAAGAACGTTCATATGCCCAGATATACACTTCAAGCAATAATTCAATACGATTCAACTCATAAACGCCAAGAAGACCACTTACGTAAACTTGCATAGGCACATCCACAAACGATGATAATGGACACAAATTCCCACGAATTAAGGGAATATTCGCGGCAAGCCTCGACACACGCTTATTGACATCCAAGAATGCTGTAAATATGGCAAATGAACCATCACAAAAAAAGATGCTCAAAAGAATCCTCGATTGCATCAGCAGTATCTAAAATTTGCTGGAAATACTCTTTAATTAACGGTGGAATTGCCACAGGTTAATAAACCGATTTGGCTATGCCTACTGGTATTGAACGCAAACTACCACATGCTCGTTGATCACGCAGCAAATTATCTAACAAAAGAGCATGGAGATTGAGAACAATAAAACTATTAAATTTCATCTGACCAGCCGATTCTACTATAAATTCAATAGCAGCTTTATTGTTTAAAATCATCTGAGCTTCTGCGCTATTTTTACCAGTAGGAGACTCCCTTAATTCCAATAATCTTTCTGTTTCTAATAAGGAATAGGTGTTTCCTTCTAAACGACTGGAATTCCACGACAAATCAATCATAAATCGATTTAAAATATGCCTGGCATAAGTTCCTGCGGGGCGTTCGCTATCGGGCGATTTCCCAACTTTAAGCAAATGATCACGAGTAATTTGTGAAAGATAGAACGTCTCATTCGGTCGATACTTGTTGAGAAACTCTCGATTATATCCAATCGGAATTCTTGCTTGTATAGGCTGACGTACTTTTGCTTGAATCGATAAAGCTATAGAGGAAAGTGGAATCGTTATTTCCAATGATTTGATGTTAGGGAGGGTTCTACGAAAGGAATAATTGGCGTAAAAGAGTTATGAGTTGATTTATTTTCGCATTCTACTGGCAAAACATATCTTCTAGAGCGAGCTTTACCAAGGATATTAAACATGACCTTCCGTCGACAAAGAAGATAGATAGCGTTGTAAGGTTCTTTTAGCCAAAGAGGTAACAAGAGCCTGTTGAATATCTTCTAACGAAGCCCCACTGGGAAAATGCCTAATTATTTCTAAAATAGTTTTTATGTTTTGAATTAAGTTGTTTTACCACAGCCATTCCTTTATTAAGATATTTCTAGTTGAGAAATTCGCGCCTTCAACATTTTTATATACGAATTTTGATAATCACGCCATACAATTTAGATGAAAATGGCGCGATTCGGTAGAATCGCACCAAAAAGCAGGTAATTTTGAATCCGCCATAAAGCAGTATTAACAACACCATTTTTTTGTTGATGACTAATTCATAACTATTTTTAAATGTTGCGATATTAGCAAGGTGGTGATATGGCCTCCAATGTTCAAAAGGGAGGATCCTGATACATCCAATACAAAGGGGCTGCTTTTTATGAGAGATTTAACCGTTAAAGCCGCAAAGAAAAGTCGGGGGCATTCGCCATAAGATTATGGAAATCAAAAGATAGGACGCTAACAAAACCGACCTTAATGACTGATATCACATCCAAAAAGCTATAGCAGATGTCTTTTTTGGTGTCCTTGGATTCGTTATTGTCCTTTGTCTTTAAGGTCATTTGTCGTCTTTAGCGTCCCATATCATGATGAAGATTTCTAATTTTTGTTATAATCTGGTTCGTTAACATGTGTACACCATTTTGCGCTAAAAAGAGCACAAAGAAGCTTGCATTTTTTTTTCAATATATATAATTTGAACGCAAACGCCCCGAAAACTTTTCTTTGCCTGGCTTTACACAAATTCACACGAGGAAAAAAAATGCCCCGTATTTTAAGCTCTCTTTTATCTTTGACTCTACTTCTATTCAATGCGCCAGGACATTCAACAGAATCCCCAACACCACCAAAAACCACCTCCACATCCTCGACAACACCCGCAACACCAACGCAATCGATAACGCAAACCCCAACGCAATCACGCCCAAAAATATGCTTAAACATGATCGTAAAAGATGAAAGCAAAGTCATCACTCGCTGCCTAGCCTCCGTACTTAACCTCATTGACAATTGGGTCATCGTTGATACCGGTTCAACAGATGGAACGCAACAAATCATTAAAGATTATATGGCTGAAAAAAATATTCCCGGAGAACTTCACGAACGCCCCTGGAAAAATTTTGGACACAACCGCAACGAAGCTCTTATCTTAGCGAAAAATAAAGCCGACTACATTTTCTTCATTGATGCTGACAACTTCTATGAATACGACTCAAATTTTAAACTTCCAAGCCTCGAGAAAGATTTTTATTATACGAATTTATTGGATGCAGGAACTAAATATCCGCGCATATCCTTAATCAAAAATGATTTAAATTGGGAATGGAAAGGCGTATTACACGAAGCTGTTTGCTGCGATGTGGCAAGAAATTACGCAACCCTAGGGAATGTTAACCAAATAGTACGCTCAGATGGAGCCCGCTCCAAAGATGCTCAAAAATACGAAAAAGATGCCGCGGTATTCGAAGAAGCTCTAAAAGAGGATCCAAATAATTCTCGCTATGTTTTTTATCTAGCCCAAAGTTACAGAGATGCAGGAAATAATCAAAAAGCATTAGAAAATTATGAAAAACGAGCAAAAATGGGAGATTGGGATGAAGAGGTTTTCTATTCTTTACTCAGAGTCGGCAATCTTCAAGAAGCTTTAAAAATGCCTTTTGACACAGTAATGGCCAGCTATAAGAAAGCATTCCAATTTCGAAAAACCAGAATGGAGCCTCTTTACCATATGATGCAGCTTTTCGAACAACAAGGAAACTATAATGCAGGCTATCTTATTGGAAAAATCGCTCAAACACTTCCTTCTTCAACTGATATCCTTTTCGTTCAACAGTGGATCTACGATTACGGCATGTTGCTTGAGCTTTCCGTTTGTGCGTATTGGATTGGAAAATATGAAGAATGTCAGCAGATTAGCGTTGAATTGCTAAAAAAAGAATTGCCTACTGATATTAAGAAGATCACGGAAAATAATTTGGCGTTTGCAAATGATAAGCTTCTTGACCAGGCCATTGAGAGCATCACTCAGGGCGAACCATTACTTGTGGGTGCTAATTGACTCTCATTTATACCGAAGTGCGTCCAAATGTTGGATTTATGGCTTTGAGAAAGCCCCGGGATTAAGCGATCAAAAACGACCCAATATTATAATATGGGGCTGTTTTTGATCGCTT
>JACDDG010000384.1 GCA_013817115.1 Parachlamydiaceae bacterium
GTTCTGAATTTCATATCGAAATGCTTGATCTGGATAAAAACATTCGCCGACATGAGATGGTTCTTGTCGAAGTAAATTTTGGCCTGCAGCGATTACACAGTGATCTCGAAAAAAACAAAAAAGAAGCAGGGTTATCGCAAACCGAGCTAAGCTCCTTGCAACAAATCATGGAGAAACAAGAGGCTTTAGTTCTTGAGCTCACCGATAAACATCAAATTGCCAAAGAGAAAACACTGCAACTAAAAGGTGAAGTAACAGCTCTCGAAGCCACGACGCAGGAAAAAAATGGATTTTTGCAAGAGCAAAAACTTTTTCTGCAGGAGGTTGATTCAACTTTTAGCGGAGCAGCCAAGTTATTGCAAAAAAACAAACACGACATCCATGTACTCGAAATTCAAGAAACGGAAAGTCTTCGCCAAGAACGTCGTCTAGAAGAAGAATTGCAATTGGCAGCTGATTTTCAAGCACAATTGGCACATAAGAGTCGTGAATGGGATCAGGCATTAGGGGCTATTGAACTAGCTTTGCAAGTTACCTCAGCAGCTTATTTGGCTTTGGAAGAAAGTGTAACTCAGAAAAAAGCTGATATCATCAAGCTCGAACAAGGCATGACAGAAATACTGCACAAGGGCAAAAAGCACGAACAAGAGCAACATCAGGTGGCTTTGCTCATTGCGCAATTAAATGCTGCTTCTCGCGGAATTGAAGAAGATTTGCAAACACGGTATAACCTAAGTTTAGAACAAGCAGAGCAACTGCCACCTCCTGCTGAAAAGTCTGTGGATGCAATGGAGCGCAAGCTGCGTGACTGGAGACGCGAGTTTGAGGACGCTGGCGACATTAACATGACTTCTATTGACGAATGTGCGAAGCATCAAGTGCGCTATGAATTTTTAAATCAGCAGATCGAAGATCTAGCCGGATCGAAAGAAGGATTGATGGAGATTATTCGCGAGCTAGATATTGAAAGCCGCAAGCTTTTCAAAGAGACATTCGCAACGATATCCGCTAACTTCAAGAAAAATTTCGCTATTTTATTTAATGGTGGCGAAGCCGATTTACAATTTACGGAAAGTTCAGACCTTTTGGAAGCTGGCATTGAGATTATTGCTAAACCACCAGGGAAGCAAATGCGATCGATTAGTTTGCTGTCGGGCGGAGAGAAGTGCTTGACTGCGCTGGCATTGCTTTTTGCTATATTTGAGGTGAAATCGGGGCCATTCTGTATCTTGGATGAGATTGATGCACCTTTGGATGATTCGAATGTGGATCGCTTTGCCAACATTGTTAAACAATTCATTCATCGCTGCCAATTTATCATCATCACCCACAATAAGCAAACAATGGCAATTGCCGATGTGCTTTATGGGGTGACGATGGAAGAAAAAGGGACCTCTAAGCTATTGCAGATGGAGATGGATCAAGCGGAAAGGGCGCAGCTGGTTTAAGAGTTGTGCCGATCATAATACTCATTATTAGAGTCAAAGTGTGCTAGTGCATATTTTGCTTCAGCATTTTCTTGTGCAGCAGCCTTACGATATAACTCTTTTGCCTTTACAAGATTTCTGTTACATCCTGCTTCAGAAGCTTCCCCGGACTGATAAATCTTCCCAAGCTGATATTGAGCAGGAGCGTATCCCTTGGTAGCAGCTTTGGCTAACAATTCTAACCCTTTTTTCTGGTCATGGAGTTGTCCTTGGTTGTCAGTCGTAAGACCCTTTAAATAAAATTCAGATAAACAGTACTGAGCTTTTGCGCATCCTAAGTTTGCTGCTTCTTTAATTTTTTTTATGCCTTTGTCTCTGGAGGAAGACTGATTATACCAGTAATAACCAACCAAAAATTTGGCTTTTGTGTGGCCTAATTTTTCAGCAATTAAAACATGAGGTGCACTAATTTTTATTTCTTTGCTATTTTTGCCAAATTGGTATTGATTTTCTGCATAGCCGGAAATTAATTTAAGAAATACGAAGGAACTCATTAATGTAATCCCGCTTAGTATTCCTAGGGTGACCGGTAGCGCTAATGAAGCACCCGTAAATAGTGCAAAACTGGTAAGACCCATAAATGCAATACTTGCCACTGCGCTAATTTTGAAAACATTTTCACTAAATCCTTTCATTTGCGGCGTAAAATAAAGAGACTCTAATGGCGCGTTATTTTTTATTGGTTCCATATTGTAATCCTTTGGAAAAAATTGTTATAATGATTTATTTTTGTATCCTCGACTTGTTCTTCGATACGGATTAATAAATTCAAATTGAGTATGACGAAAAGTGTATTATGTTAATAGGAAATAAAATATGCATTTTTAAAAATTTAGTAAATTAAAATATATTTTGGATGGCAATTTAGCAAAGAGATGGTAGGAGACTAAAATGAGCATGATTTTACTTAGATGAAAAGTGCACCGAAGAGGGCTCGAACCTCTAACCACCCGGTTCGAAGCCGGGTACTCTATCCATTGAGCTATCGGTGCAGTGAAAATTATTGTACTCCAAGCAGATTTAGGTTGCAAACCCTAATTAATGAAATTTAAATGTTTACCGGCTTGTTTACGTGCGAGAATGTCCATAATTGCCACACAACGCACGGTCGGTAGTTAACCACCCTAAAAACGTAGCAAAAATGTAGCTCATCATTCCGATCATGCTTTAACTTAATCCTTTTTTGGAAAAGTATATATTTTAAAACATAGCCCGAAAAATTTTTTGTAGCCCACAGATAGGGCTCTACGACTCACATCAAGCAACGTGTGGAAAGCTAACAGCCGTGGCTAAGCACTTAGGTGGCTTTCTGGCGGCCCTACCGGGGCGTATATTTTGTCATGCTCCAAACCCCGGGTTCCGCTATCGCTGCACCCCGGGGCTATTAACAGTTCCCCCCACCGGGGGATAGAACATCGTTAATTTACGGCTAAATTAGAATCTAGAAAAGCCATTCATGCCTTATCCCCCGGTAGGGGGAACTGTTAATAGCCC
>JACDDG010000027.1 GCA_013817115.1 Parachlamydiaceae bacterium
GAAAAATGTACTGTTCTAGTAATTCTAGCTCAAGAGATGATTCTGAAATCCATAAAACTAGATGAGGTTCTGCCCTTAGTGCTTTTCGGAGCGACAGACCAAAGCTCTATCTTTTCTATGATTCCGAAAGAATTGGTCGATCTCATTTTGAAAATGGGTATTAAAGTGGAGTTATCTTCTATGCATTAATCTATATAAAAAGGCAAATTGTTCATGATGGTTACAGTCTCTGAATGCGTAAAATTTAATTCAACACAAAGGCACAAAGAAACAAAGAGTTTTAATCTGCATAAAATTGGTGAATCAGCTAGGATTTTATTAAGTAGTGCCGGCTACAATTCTTTGTGCCTTTGTATTATAAAAAAACTTATGCGTTACAAGTTATCCCATTTCTGCCTTTCCTTCTCTTCCCTTCCTCTGCGTTTCCACGTCTGTGCGTTAAAAAACTCTCCATGATTTAAATCATTTTCAAAATATTAAATAAATTTTTTTTATTTCTTATGCTGAAAATTTTAAAAGTGGCCTTATGGTTTATAGCTATTAAAATCTTTATATTCTGCTATTAATAGCGATTAACTAAAGTTCTCAAAAAACCATTCTGTAGTTTTTATTTCACTTTTAATTACAGGTCTGCTAGACTAGCTTTATGATTTAAAGGATTACACACAAATATGCATTTACCTGATAAGCTCCAAGAAGCGATAGCTGAGGAAGCTGAAAAATTTAATTGGCTCGATATTTTGAATGCTCGTGAGGAGCTAACGGATCGTTATACTCATATGCAATCAAGATCCAAGGCTTTTATCGCCACAGATGCTGAACGCTGTGCTTATGTCATAGCGCGGATGCCAGCAACATATGCTGTATTACATCGCATTTTGGGAGAGCTGCAGCAACGTGCATCTCATGCTAATTTGACAATTGAAAGTTTACTTGATTTGGGTGCTGGCCCCGGAACAGCATTGTGGGCAGCAGCTGATATTTTACCAGATCTTACAAAGGCTACTCTCATTGAAAAAGATTGCGCATTGATAACTTTAGGTAAGCGTTTATCAGCTGTTAGTGATTGGCCTACAAAACTGGTGGTTGATTGGAAGTCTCAAAATATGGAGCAGGTCCAAGTCGTAGGATCTTATGATCTCGTAATTCTGTCTTATTCAGCCGGTGAATTACTCGCGACCTCAATACCTGCAATGATTGAAGCTGCATGGAAATTGACGAATAAATTTTTAATCGTGATTGAGCCGGGGACACCTGTAGGCTTTGGAAGGATTCGTACAATTCGCAGCCAACTCATTGAACTTGGTGGCGATATGGTTGCACCTTGCCCGCATGCTATGGCTTGTCCTATGCCTGATGGAGACTGGTGTCATTTTTCAGAAAGAATCGAACGTACTTCGATGCACCGTCGACTAAAAAAAGCGGCATTGGGCCATGAAGATGAAAAGTATTCTTATATTGTGGCGTCTAAAGTTTCATCTTCACAAACTGAATCGCGCATACTGCGTAATCCGATGAAGCGCTCTGGGCATGTCATTTTGTCTCTTTGTGCAGAAGAGGGGCTAGTACAAAAAACAGTTTCCAAACGCAACTCTGAAGTGTACAAGCTTGCACGTAAATCAGAGTGGGGGGATGAATTCAGTGATGGAGCTTGAACATCCCTTAAAAGGTAAAATTTCTCTATATCAGCTCGAAGAAACAGAAGCTTTGGTCATTTTGATGTCTATGGTATCGCTTGGGCCTATCAAAATCAGACTCCTCGCAACCCATTTTGGATCAGCTATCGAAGCTTTGTTAGCTCCATCTGAATATGTTTTGCCCTTTGTGGGAAGTAAAGCTGCTGCACTATGGGGAAAATGGCCTACTGAAAATTCCTGGAAGAATAATCTTCTTTTAGCAGCTAAGCACCAAGCTGAAATTATTCCCTTTACCTCTTCGCAATATCCTAAACGTTTGCTTGAAATTCCGGATGCTCCTGTTTTGCTCTATATGCAAGGGACGCTTCTACCGGCTGATCGACGTTCAATTGCAATTGTGGGAACTCGGCAACTTAGTATTTATGGTCAAGAGATGGCTCATCGATTTGCTCAGGATCTAGCAGCTTTAGGTTTTACCATCGTAAGTGGATTGGCAAGGGGTGTTGATACTGCAGCTCATATTGGAGCCTTGGAAAAAGGGCGCACTATTGGTGTGATAGGTTCCGGGCTTGCGGATATATATCCTGCTGAAAATCGTAAATTAGCAGAGCGTATGGTAACTCAAGGAGCTGTAATTAGTGAATTCCCTATGGCAACACCTCCTGACAGACAAAATTTTCCTCAACGCAATCGTATCGTCAGCGGAATGACTTTAGGAACACTTTTGATTGAAGCTCCGGTAAAAAGTGGAGCGATGATAACAATGGAAAAGGGCGAAGCCCAAGGGCGTCCACTTTTTGCAATACCTGGACGGATTGATAGCGAAAATTTTCGTGGAAATCACTCACTCATAAAGCAAAATAGGGCAATTTTGGTTGAAAGTGCTTATGAAATTGCCTCTTACTACGAGAGCCTTTTTGGGAAAATGTCCCCTTTGCCCTCACAAGAATTGACAAAGACTTTAACAATACCACTAGACAAAGAAGAGTCGTTATTGTTAGAATCCCTACCCAACCAGGAACTCTCTGTAGAACAAATTTTTTTATTAACAAAAATACCCATTTCTGCTCTAAATGTGTTATTGATGGGTTTGGTAATAAAAGGCTGCCTCAAGGAATTTCCAGGAAAAGTTTATATGAAAACAAGGTAAGATAATGGCTAAAAATAAGATATTAATTATTGTAGAGTCCCCATCGAAAATTAAAACTTTGCGCAAGTTTTTAGGTGACGAATATCTACTTGAATCATCTGTTGGCCACATTAGGGACCTTCCCGAAAAAGAATTTGGAATTGACCTCGAGCATGATTTTGAACCGACTTATGTAACGATGCCCGATAAGGTCGAGGTGATTGCCAAATTAAAGAAAGCTGCTAAGCTCTGCCAAACTGTTTATCTCTCTCCGGACCCTGACCGCGAAGGAGAAGCTATTGCATGGCATATTGCTCAAATTCTGCCACCGGAAATACCCATTGAGCGTATTTCTTTTAATTCGCTTACGAAAGAAACAGTTTTAAAAGCCATTGAGCAGCCACGGCAAATTGATCTAGCTCTTGTCAATGCACAGCAAGCCCGACGTCTTTTAGACCGAATGGTAGGCTACAAAATTTCTCCAATACTTAATCGACGGATTCAGCGTGGTAAAGAGGGCTTTGTGTCTGCGGGACGCGTTCAATCAGTGGCTTTAAAACTTGTGGTTGATCGCGAGAAAGAAATTGAAGCATTCAAACCGGTCGAGTATTGGAATCTAGCTGCTCTTTTAAAAGGAGAGCCTGAAGGTCGAACGTTTAAAGCTTCATTATATTCTGTTGATGGTAAGCGCGTAGAAAAAGAAGTTGTCGAGGGGAAGGATTATCAAATCATTGGTGACAAAGAAAAAGCAGATGCGATTTTAGCCAAAATGAAAGATGGTCCTTATGTCGTTCAGTCTGTTGATAAAAAAGAAAAGAAACGCAACGCGCCACCTCCGTTTATCACCTCTACGTTGCAACAAGAAGCCAGTCGGCACCACGGTTTCTCTTCAGCTAAAACAATGAGCGTCGCTCAGAAGTTGTATGAGGGTATTGACCTTGGTAATGATGGACCAGAGGGTTTGATTACTTATATGCGTACTGACTCCGTGCGGATTGCGCCTGAAGGTTTAGAGGAAGCGCGTGGGTATATTCTTCAAAATTTTGGACCCGATTTCTTACCTGCGCAAGCAAAAGCCTTTTCGACGCAAAAAAATGCACAAGATGCCCACGAAGCCATACGGCCATCTTCACTCCTTTATCCCCCTGAACAAATCGAAAAGTTTTTGACTCGCGAACAGTTCATGCTTTATCAGTTGATCTGGAGACGTTTTGTTGCTTCTCAAATGATGCCTGCAATTTACGATACTGTTTCAGCGGATATTGCAGCCGGAAATGGTGTTATTGTCAGAGCTACAGGCTCGACCATAAAATTTCAAGGGTATTTGATTCTTTATCAAGAGAAGAATGATGATGATGATAGCGATGAAGATGGAAAAATCCTTCCTCCGTTAGAAGCTAATCAACGATTAATCTTGCAAGATTTAAGCGGTGAACAAGCCTTTACAAGACCTCCACCGCGTTATACTGAAGCTTCTCTTGTTAAAGAGTTGGAACGATCTGGAATCGGTCGTCCGTCAACATACGCGACGATTATGAATAAAATTCAAAGTCGTGATTACACCGTAAAAGAAAGCGGAAGACTTAAACCGACCGAGTTAGGGCGAGTAATAGCCGAGCTCTTAGAGGCTAATTTTCAGCTTATCATGAACATCGGCTTTACAGCACAAATGGAAGACAATCTGGAACTGGTTGCCGATGGTGGTAAGGACTGGAAAGCGCTACTACGCGAATTTTGGGAGCAATTTAGTCCTACTTTAGCGTTGGCAGAAAAAGGAGCTTTTGTTCCTAAAGTATTGACCGACATTGATTGTCCTACATGCGGATCTAAATTGCAAAAAATTTGGTTCAAGAATAAATATTTCTATGGATGTTCTAAATATCCTGATTGCACCTATTCAGCGCCAATTGAGGAAGTCTCTTTTAATAAAGATGAATACTCAGAAGATTTCGCTTGGGAGCAAAAGTGCCCTAAATGTGGTAAAGACATGAAGCTTCGTCATGGTCGCTTTGGTGCATTCTTAGGTTGCACCGGTTATCCAGAATGTAAGACATTAGTCAATATTCCTAAGAAGGGAGAAGTTGTGCTCTCGAATGAAAATATGCCTGACTGTCCTGCAATGGGATGCCCTGGTAAGATTTCAGCTCGTAAATCTCGTTTTGGCAAAACCTTTTATTCATGTTCTACATTCCCTGAATGCGATGTGATTGGAAATACCCTAGAGCAACTTCAAACGAAGTATGTAGACCACCCACGAACTGCTTATGTCGGAAAGCCAAAAGGTAAAGGCAAAGGAACTGCTAAAGGTGCTGCAGCTAAGGCGACAACTAAAGCAACTAAGGCAAGTACCAAAGCTGGTACGAAAATTGCTAAAGCAGATAAGGCTGATAAGACCACAAAAGCTAAAAAGGTTGATGTTGACAAGCCGGTCAAGGTCCGCAAAACTTCAAATATGCCTCCTCAGAAGCTTTCTGCTGAATTGGCCGCAGTTGTGGGTAAACCAGAGCTTTCGCGAAGTGAAGTAACGAAAGAGTTATGGGTTTACATTAAAGAACACAACTTGCAAGATCCAAAAAATAGAAGATTGATTGTACCTGATGAGAAGCTGTCTAAAATCTTTGGCAATAACGAGCCTTTAGACATGTTCAAGTTGGCGGGTGTACTTAATAAACATTTTACTTAAGGGTTTTTACAATAGTTAGTGCGTTGTCTTGTGGCTTTCTTGCGCCCCTACCGGGGCGCTCTTTTGTGAGGACTCGAACCCCGGGTTTCGCTATCGCTGCACCCGGGGCTATTAACAGTTCCCCCTACCGGGGGATAGGACCATTTGCTTTAATCCCTGCGATAAGGTCTTAAAAATGGTTTCATGTGTCTTATTCGCTTTATTTTCACTGTCCTATCCCCCGGTAGGGGGAACTGTTAGTAGCCCCGGGTGCAGCGATAGCTGCACCCGGGGTCCGGATCCTCACAAAAGTGCGCCCGGTAGGGGCGCCGAGAAAGCCACAAAATAACTCAGAATTGAAATCAGAGGTGCCAGTGTCATCAAAAATAGGAGCTATTTTACTAGCTGGGGGTGTTGGCTCTCGTATGGGCCTGCCGCTGCCAAAACAGTTTCTGATTCTCAATGGAAAACCTATTGCTCAGCATAGTCTAGACGTTTTTGCTTCAATGCCTGAAATTATTGAAATCGTGGTTGTGTGTGCTCCGGAATATCACCATTTGTTTGATCTATCAAGCGTACAAGCAAAATTAAGTTTTGCTTTACCTGGAAATAGACGCCAAGATTCAGTTTTTAATGGGTTGCAGGAGCTATCGCTCAATCCTACTTTAGTCTCGGTACATGATACTGCGCGTCCTTTAATCACCGCTACATTGGTGCATCGGATCGCAGATGCTGCCGAAAAGTACGGAGCTGCCACAGCTGCACTTCCTGTAAAATTTACCGTCAGAGAAAGCGATGATTTTGGGCTTGTTGTTCGCACTCCAAACCGTTCGAGCATGTGGGAAATACAAACACCTCAGATTGTGCGCCTCTCATTATTGCGAGAAGGTTTTGCGAATGCTCACGTGAAAGGATTGAACGTTACGGATGATGTTTCTTTAGTTGAGCTGATGGGTTTACCTGTTCAGTTGATTGAAGGTTGCCACCGCAATCTGAAGATTACGACTCCAGAAGATTTAGTCATCGCCCAAGCTTTGTGTGGTAGGGCACTATGAAACGAAAAAAAAGAGAATTTAAGACTTTAGAAGAAAGCATTCTGCTCTTAAAAAAAGAAGTAAGTTCGATGCCGATTACAATCGGAGAAATCTTGCATATCTTATCGGGTAGAGGCAGGGCGTTGTTTTTAATTTTGCTAAGTCTTCCCTTTTGCCAACCCCTACAAATTCCCGGATTTTCAACCCCATTTGGCTTGACAATAGCTTTTCTAGGATTAAGGATGGCGTTTGATGGACATGTTTGGCTGCCATCCTGGATTTTATCTAAATCCATTGCAGCAAGGACTCTTGAAAAAATATTGGATAAAATTCTTTTTTTGTTAAAGAAGGTAAAACGCTTAATCCATCCGAGGCTAAGTTGGATGTGTCGCTCTTCAGTTATGCAAGTTGTGAATGGAATAGCGATTTTCTTTCTTGGTCTTTTTTTGGCATTACCGTTGCCGATACCGTTCTCTAATATAGTTGCAGCTTGGTCGATTTTTTTGATTGCCTTAGGCATATCAGAAGGTGATGGTATTGTTGTGTTGATGGGGTATCTTGTCGCTTTGTTGACTGTGATAGTATTTATTGCTATGGCAATGACTATGAAGCATATTTTTTAATACTGCAGAAATCTTCATGGTAACAAAAGAGGTTGTTTATGGGATCAGATGACTTTCAAAAACATAAATCAAAAAACATGTGGCAAATGCAAGAAGCTAAAGCCGCTGGCAATCACACTTGCCTCACCTAAAAACATAACCCGAAATCATTTTGTAGCTCATTTAAGAATGTAAAAAATAATGACCGTGGCACCTGCACCAGCCGGCACTGTCACCAGCCTCGCGTTGGAGTAAGCTCAGTAATTTTTTTTACCAACCCTTTACATTTATAGCCCCTGTTTTGCTTGGCGCGAACATGTCAGTTCTGCAAAGTGAGTCCGTGATCCAATTGCTAAGCAGTAAGCCAAATAAGATTTTATTTGTAAGAGTGAATATAGGGAATATTTGAGGGGCTACAATACATGGGTAGATAATTATAATCAATAATGATATTTGCAAAGTTAAAGCTGTAAACATGAAAAATTTAAAATTTATCTTTTTATTCTCAAAAGAAGAAATATTTTCAACATTATCTAAGGAATGACTACTTTGGAATATTCTTAAGAATACGTTAACAACAGGAATGCTGGATAAAAAAATCTGAGTAGGCAAGTGGTCTTTTAATAAAAAGTTTTTAATTGGGCCCATTTTTTTTCCTTTTTTGAATTTATAAATAGCAGTGAGAATCGAAACTGAGCTATCGAATTAACTTTCATTTAGAAATTTATACTATAAGTTAGCATAAAACTAGATTAATTTCCAACTGTTTTTAAATTGTAAATCTCTGTAATCCTAAAAAGTCATTACCTTTCATGCGCACTTTCATGCCGTCCTTAGAGAACTCTCTAGGCGAAACGGAACGGCATAAAAGGGCTCAAATAAATAGGAAAGCTTAGTTTTCTTTTCACCTTACAACGACGAGCCATGTTTTTTCCTGCTACAATTTAAAGAAACAGCGACTTAAGAATGTAAAAAATAATGACCGTGGCACCTGCACCAGCCGGCACTGTCACCAACCATGAAATAAAAATATCCCGCGTCATAGCTAAGTTCAACGCTTCAATACCTCTCGCAAGGCCCACCCCTAAAACTGATCCAACCAAAGTATGAGTCGTAGAAATAGGCATTCCAAATTGCGAAGCAATCACGATCGTTGTTGCAGCCCCAAATTCAGCTGCAAAACCTCGCGTTGGAGTAAGCTCTGTAATTTTTTTGCCGATGGTTTCAATCACACGCCATCCCCATGTGGCTAGACCGATCACAATACCAACACCCCCTAAACCCAAAATCCATGGTGCAATAGGAGCGTATGCTGAAATAGTTCCTGTTTGCAATGTCGAAATAGCTGCTGAAAGTGGACCGATGGCATTAGCAACATCGTTAGCGCCATGTGCAAAGGCCATTAAACAGGCGCTCATGATCTGCAGATAAGCGAAAATCTTTTCAATAGCTGCATACTGCGATTCTGTGGGAACATTTTTATTAACTTTTTTGATCGCAGGCTTGAGGTGATCAATTTCCTCAACCATTGCAGAAAGTCTGTCTTGAATCTCATTCGGAAAAGAAGGAAATGCTTGCAGTAAGTGATGCTGGGCTTGTTCGATTTCATCAATTACGACAGCATGTGTGCCACTTTTATGATGACCATAGGAGCTATGTAGGGACATTTTTCGGACGAGTAACCAGCAAACAAGGGCCCCCAGAGTACTCGGAAGAATGCTCCAAAGCAACGCCTCCCAAAGTGTCAATCCTAAATCTAAATTGTTCAAGCCGTTAAAAATGAGCACTACGCTAAGCGTCATGATGACTCCAAACACTAAAAATGGCGTGATGCGCTTTGCCGCATCTAAAGGATAGGGTCTGTAAAAAATGGAGTGTCGTAAAAAAGTAAAAATTAAAAAGGAAAGAATTCCCCCTGCAAGTGGCGATATAGCCCAGCTTAAAACTATGGAAGCTACATTTGACCAGTGTATCGCATCTATGCTTCCTCCTATAATTCCAAAGCCGACTACAGCTCCGACAATTGTATGTGTAGTCGAAACAGGCCAGCCGTAATATGAGGCTAATTGAAGCCATGCGCCGGCAGCAATCAACACCGAAAACATTCCATAAACTAAAAGCATTGGATTGTAGTCAAACGTCGAAACATCTATGATGCCTCGCTGAATAGTTTCTGAAACATTGGATCCAAAGAAAAAAGCTCCGGAAAATTCCAAGATAGCCGCAACATAAACAGCTTTTTTAAGGGTAAGTGCTCCTGAACCAACAGAAGTACCCATTGCATTGGCAACATCATTTGCTCCAATATTCCAAGCCATGTAAAAACCGGCTAAAATGATGCAAAACATCAATATAGAATCAGGGGACATTATTTTCCTGTGTGGGTAAAAGTAAGAATTAAGGAAGTATGCATATTATTTAATTTCTAAAGTCATTCGCACACGGTTAGCTAAATTTTCTGAAAGATTTGAAATAGAAGCAAGAGCTTCAAAAATCCTCTGCCAAAGATCGAATGTAACAAAAGTAAGTTGATTTTCTGAAGCAAAAAAGCTTTTTAGCAATTGACGTTGCAGGATGTCGGCTTCATGTTCTTTGAAGGCAACTTTCTCAACCATTGTTTTGACTTTTTCTGCTTCAAGGCCACCAAACGAAGATTCAAGTAATTCGTGGAGTTCTTGGATGATTTTTTGAGCTTCATTAAAGCACTCAATATTTTTATGTAGAAAAAATTTAAATTCATTTTTGAAAGAATCGAAAAGTATCAGCTGCTTCAGTGTGGCTAGAACAGCAATATCTTCTGCACAATCTGCTATACGATCCTGAATGGCTAGAATTTCTAGAAGCTGGCTACGGTCTATCGGGAGGAATAAGCTTTTTGGTAGGTGGTTGCGTATGTCATTTTTTGTGATGTCCGCGATATGTTCATGCTCAGAAATTGCATGCGCTATTTTCTCAACGCGTTCATAATTTTTATTTTCCAGCGCATCAAAAAGATCTACCAACAAATGGACGCAGTCCGCAACGTTTTGCATATGGGATTGCAGCGGCGTAAACGGGGAGCGACCAAATAAATTTAAAAATGTTCTCATATCCACCTTGTCTCTTTATCCAAATGTTACTATACAACAATAGAAAAAGCAAGCTTGGAGTAACTTTTCGAATGGAGAATCCTATCCTGTCTGTACGCAATTTGACTACGAAACTGCAAATTGGGTCTTCATATTACGCTGTTGTTGAAAATTTTTCTTTTGATTTGCATGCAGGTAAAACTTTAGCAATAGTAGGTGAATCAGGATGTGGAAAGTCAATGTTAGCATTATCTTTGATGCGTATCTTACCTTCTCCGCCGGCTTTGCCGTCAGAAGGTGAGGTTATTTTCAATGGTGTAAATTTATTGACATTATCAGAAAAAAAGATGCGAGCCATTCGTGGGGGACAGGTTGCGATGATTTTTCAGGATCCTTCGAGTTGCTTAAACCCAGTTTACACCATTGGTAGCCAACTTGTTGAAAGTGTAGGACTTCATCATAGAATTTACGGTGCAGAGGCCAAAGAGCTTGCGATTCAAGGATTAATAGAAGTTGGAATAGCATCTCCGGAACAACAATTTGATGACTATCCACACCAGCTTTCCGGGGGCATGAAGCAACGTGTCATGATAGCGATGGCATTGATTGGCGAGCCGGAAATTCTGATTGCTGATGAACCTACTACAGCACTGGATGTCACGATCCAAGCGCAAGTTCTGGATCTTATTCGTGCTTTGCAGAAAAAAAGGAACATGGCTGTGCTGTTGATTACTCATGATATTGGCATTGTGGCAGAATATGCAGATGAGATGATTGTCATGTACGCATCCCAGGATGTCGAGCGAGGAAAAACTCTTAATCTTTTTAATAGCCCAGCTCATCCTTATACCAAAGGGCTATTTCAGTCTCGAGTAAGTTTGGCTGTACAAGGGAATAAACTTAAGCCCATTCAAGGGTCTGTCCCACTTTTAACTCATTATCCCCATGGCTGCCGCTTTCATCCACGTTGCCCGTTTGTTATGCAAAAGTGTCTTCATGGACCAGTGCCTAATTTTGATTTGCCGGAACCAGATCACCGCGCGAGGTGTTTGTTATATGAATAATGTAATTTTTGAAGTTAGAGGTCTTACAAAACATTTTCCTGTGACCGCCGGTCTTTTTAAGAACGTTGTTGGATATGCCAGAGCGCTTGAGGATGTTGATTTTACAATTGACAAAGGCGAAGTATTAGGGGTTGTAGGTGAATCCGGTTCTGGCAAAAGCACAATGGCGAGAGTGGCAATTCGATTAATTGAACCAACAGCAGGTTCAATCAAGTTTTTAGGCAACGATTTGCGAGCTCTTAGCTATGAAGGCTTATTAAAAATGAGGACAGAGATACAGATGGTATTTCAAGATCCATTTGCCTCTCTTAACCCCCGAAAAACGATTGAGGATGCGCTTGGCGAACCCTTGCGATATCATGGGCTTGTTCATTCGAAAGAGGACGAGGTAGAACGTGTGGGCGGAATGCTTGAGCAAATTGGGCTTCCGAGGGAATCTATGTGGCGTTATCCTCATCAATTTTCAGGCGGTCAACAACAACGTATTTGTATTGGACGTGCTCTAATTGTCAATCCGAAATTGATCATATGCGACGAAGTGGTTTCAGCTTTAGACGTATCTGTGCAAGCACAAATTTTGAATTTACTCTTGGAGTTGAAGCAGAGGTTGGAGCTTAGCTATCTCTTTATTTCGCATGATCTTTCGGTTATTCGTTATGTCAGCGACAAGGTGATGGTGCTTTATTTGGGTAAAGTCATGGAAAGTGGTTCAGTGGAGGAAATTTTCACTAATCCTAAACATCCTTATACGCAAGCATTGCTTGCTTCGACACCTAAGGTTCATCCGGGGGATAAACGCTCTCACATGCGCTTGCATGGAGAGATCCCTTCGAATTTGCACCCTCCTTCGGGGTGTCCATTCCGTACCCGTTGCCCGTATGCTCAACCGATTTGTGCTGAAACACCTCCGCGTAAAGTTATTGCCGATCGTAAGACGGGCAAACTAAACCATAGATATGATTGCATACTTTAGTGGTCGTGTTGCCCTCATTATTGGCTAAGAGATCGTAGGCTACCAGAGCATAAACACGTGATTATAACGTTACTTAAAAATGCAATTAATGGTATTCTAGCATTTTTACAGCTTTAATATGAGTAGATGTATGAAACGCATATATTTGTTGCCTAATGTGATTACAGCTTTTGGATTGTCCTGCGGTTTATTTGTCATCTTTAAGATGAATATGGCTGCCGGGGGACAAGCTAACCAAGAACTATTGACAGCAATTTCAGGGATTCTCCTGCTAGCTGGATTAGCCGATCTACTC
>JACDDG010000385.1 GCA_013817115.1 Parachlamydiaceae bacterium
GAAGATAAATTTTGGCTAGAAGATGCCCTGCTCGATGAAAACAATGGGCTGGAAACCTCTTTTTTGAACAATCAGTGAGATAATTGCACCTAAAAAATCGATCACGTCATTTGCAAAGAGCTATAGTTAACCTTGGAAAAGACAAGTACTTCTTAATATATTTCTTAGAGGAAAATATTCAGATGCCTTCTTTGGACAAATATCTGATCAATTAATATTTGCGCCCATAAAAAAAGATTATTTATCTTCTAATTTTAGATTCGAATATTTTTCTTTTAAAACTTTTTGCAAATCAGAAGCGACCATTATTTTTAATAAATCTTGAAAACTTGTTTTGGAATTCCACTTCAAGATTTTTTGCGCTTTCTCAGCATTTCCCAAAAGCAGATCTACTTCTGCAGGGCGGTAATATTTAGGGTCGATAGCTACAATCACCTGGCCGGAGTTTCGGTCCATTCCGCATTCAGATTCGTTTTGACCACGCCATTCAATTTCCACATCTAATTCTTTAAAGGCTAGTTCCACAAATTCCCTGACAGAGTGATTTTTCCCGGTGGCGATAACATAATCATCCGATGTTGGTTGTTGCATCATGAGCCACATAGCTTCCACATAATCTTTAGCGTACCCCCAATCACGTTTAGCATCTAAGTTTCCTAAATAGAGAACCTTTTGAAGTCCTAACTTATAACGACAGGCTGCGAGGGTAATTTTGCGTGTTACAAAAGATTCTCCTCGCATGGGAGATTCGTGATTAAATAAAATTCCATTGCAGGCAAACATCCCATAAGCTTCACGATAATTTTTTGTAATCCAATAGGCATAGAGCTTAGCAACGGCATAGGGAGATCGAGGATAGAAGGGGGTGTTTTCTGTTTGAGGAACTTCCTGGACTTTACCAAATAATTCGCTACTTGATGCTTGATAGAATTTAATTTTTTTTTCTAAACCGAGAAGACGAATAGCCTCTAAAATTCTCAATGGTCCAAGACCATCTACATTACTTGTGTATTCTGGGCACTCAAAAGATACTTGCACATGACTTTGGGCAGCTAAATTATAAATTTCATCCGGTTGAATCTTTTTAATCAGATCCACAACATTCAATGCATCCAGAAGATTGCCGAAATGCATAATCACATGAGAGCTTAAATTTTTTCTCTCTTGATCAAATTGGTTAAAACGCTGAATCGAAAGAGGTCTTTCCACTCCATGCACTTCATAATTTTTGTCTAATAAGAAATCAGCTAAATAAGAACCATCTTGACCTGTTATCCCAAAAATCAAAGCTTTTTTCTTTAGAGAAAGATCTGCAGAAGTCGCTATAAAAAGTATGCATGAAAGACATGCAAGAAAAGATAAATTTTTAAGTGAAAACCAAAAAATTCTTGAGGGAGTAGAGCAAAAAATTAAAATTCGTTTCATTGTGATCTCATGTGTAGTCGATACCAATCGACAGTTTTTGTAATTCCATCGCGCAAAGAAGTTTCTGCTTTCCAGCCCAAAGAGTTTATTTTAGCTACATCTAAAAGCTTTCTAGGGGTCCCATCAGGCTTAGAGGTGTCAAAAACAATTCTACCTTGGTATCCGATTATGTTGGCGATAAGAGCGCCCAGCTCTTCTATTGTGACATCATCTCCGCAACCCACATTTAACCATTCTTCTCCTTCGTAATGATTCATTGCCCACACTGTTGCCTTGGCTAAATCATCTACATACAAAAATTCTCTTTTGGGACTTCCCGTCCCCCACATGACAACTTCATCTTTATTTAGTTCTTTTGCCTCAGAAAATTTTCTGATAAGTGCAGGAAGAACATGAGAAGAGGATAAATCAAAGTTATCGCCTGGGCCATAGAGATTAGTTGGCATTAGTGAGATAAAACGTGCTTTATATTGTCTATTGTAAGCTTGACACAATTTAAGACCGGCTATTTTAGCCACAGCATACCATTCATTGGTGCTTTCTAATGGCCCTGTTAAAAGATATTCCTCTTTAATAGGCTGAGGGCATTCTCTAGGATAGATACACGAGGAGCCTAAAAAGAGAAGTTTCTTTACTCCACTTTTATATGCTTCATCGATGACGTTGCACTCGATCTTTAAATTTTGACAAATAAAGTCGGCCGGGAAAGTGTTATTAGCAAGTATTCCTCCCACTTTTGCAGCCGCGACAAATACATATTCCGGTTTTTCTAAAGCGTAAAATTCTCGTACAGCAGCCTGATCGCATAAATCAAGCTCCTCATGGGTTTTGAGCAATATATTGTTATATCCCTGGGCTTTAAGCTCTCTTACGATGGCCGACCCAACAAGCCCAGACCCACCTGCAACCCAAATTTTAGCATCCCGGAGCATAATGCTCCCCTGTAAACTTTGTGCCCACAGGAACAATATGCATAAAAATATTTTCATTAAATACCTCATTTCAGAAGAAAATCGTCTTATCAAGAATGGATATCATGAAAAAACATTTACATCAAAATAAATGGTATGTTTCCTACTAAATTGTACTTAAAGTTTTGTGCAGAAGGAGATAACTTTTCAGTGTATTCGTCGTAGGAAAAATAAAAAGAAGTAAAATTAGTCTAAGGCATCAAATTTTTTCAAGTGTCTGACAATGTTCAGTTATATGGCTGGAGTGCTTTCTGCCGCCAGCTTTCGAGTGACAACGACAATAGATTGCGACCCAAATCGAAGAAAAGTTGCTCGGACGATTGTAACTATTAATTTTTATTAATTAAACTCACTTGACCGCTATATTTTATTATGCAACTATGACCTATAGTTTTTTTTCAAAAGGGGTTCTTTTTATGAATTTTATTTTATTTGCTAATAAACCTTGTGGAGGTCAATGGTCTGAACCAACATATGCTCAGACCACATGACCCCTATGCGTGGCGCAGGATTTCAAATGATACCAATCTGCCGCGCTCAGCTCCTCAGCAATAGCTCAGGCTATTAC
>JACDDG010000386.1 GCA_013817115.1 Parachlamydiaceae bacterium
CTCCGGACCGTGCATCATAAAATTATCCGGGGTCTGTAAAGCCGGCAAAAGTATTTTGCAGTAATTACTCAGAAGGTCATACGCATTGCAGATTTGATCATAAAAGCAGCCTTCGGGGGTCTCATTGATTGGTTTTTTGGGAGTAAACTTGTTTTTTGTTACAGAAATTACTTTTTCTCTCTTTTCATAGACTATGTAAGAGTGTAGGTTCGCTTGGATTTCATGATTCAATTTTGCAGAAGATTTATCGATAAATGAATCGGCAATATTTTGCATCATCGATTCAAGACGGCCTCCGCGGCTTTCTTTAAGATTTCCATTTTGATCAAGATGCAGAAATTTACTTTTCATGTTAACGATCATCCCCGGCACCGGATCACTCGAAATGGCCTCACTTAGCGCTGCTATATCAGCAAACAAAATATTCGTATTAGCGGGAAAAGCTGAATAGTGACTACCTTCAACTTTAGGAGAATCAGTAAGTCCTTTGGCAGCAAAATCTGTGTACTCGATATTTGTTAAACAGTACTGAAATGCATCGGCCTCCGAAGTTTCTTTTACTGCAAGCATTCCTTCTGCCGCCCCTATTAGCCTATCACATGAAAGAAATCCAAATGCTTTGTGCTGATGTTGCCCAAAACCTACAAGAGCCCAGATGCCTGCATCTGTAGCAGCGACAGGGTTGTTTATTTGTCTCACCAGCAATTTCTTTTTACCCAATGATTCAAACCAACCAAAAATGTTGTTTTCAATAGCAAGCCTCCAAAGCACGCCATGTCCCCCTGGCTTTAGAATAAGTTTTAAAGAGCTAGAGAGAGCAAAATTTCCTTCTTCAGTGATTACGGGAACAAGAGGTTGCAGAAACTGACGAAAACTCTCTTTCTTTCTATTAAAATAATTTAATTTTTCACATAAGCTCTTAATATGATGATCATTGTTTTTTTCTTCCGATGTCATCAGAGCAAGGGGGACAATGAGCTGCTTATTAAAAATTTTCCAGTACAAAAATTCAATGCCTTGCAAGTCCCTTACAATTCCTTCTAAAAGGGAAAAACCTCCTACTTGTAGAAATGCCACCGGCAAAGGCTCTTGAGAATTTTCATCTAATAATTTTAATCGATCTCCTGCACCGCCGATTGGGCAGATATGTGCTAAAAGAGGTAAGTTTTCAATGGCCCAGCGAACTGCAGCACGCTGCGCTATTTGATCAGTAGAGAGATCGATACCAATGGGGCGATAATAATGCTCGTTTGTAAATTTTTCTATTTGGGGTTTTTCTTTTTCATCAATGAGTGCGATGACCGTGTGGTAATAGCCAGCCAGCCCTCCCAAAGCCCTGTAAAAAGTTTCAACTTCCGAGAGTCGATTTAATAAATCTAAAAAACTTTCGTGGGGATGTGAAAGTAAGTCAATTTTTGAAAAAAAAATAGGTCCTTGGCCAATAGCAATGAGAACTTTTACAATGTACTCATACTCTGGTTTTAGATCTTGAAGGAGAGTATTAAGCGCTAATGATTTACTCAAAAAGTCATTTACTGTGCCCTGAGAATTGACAATTGCAAGCTTGTCTTTTAATGAATTGACTGATTTAATCTTTTCCACAAGCGTAGTGATGGTAGCAAGCTTATTTTCTATAAGAGTAGTGTCTAGATTTTTGGTGCACATTGTATTAATCTCCATTTTAATGAATTGTAAGGCAAATACAAGTCAGATGCTAGAGCAAAAATTATTCAGTTGTAAACACAGAAAAAGAAAAGTCAAAATGTCTTACAGCAGAAGAAGTTTTTAATATCTTCAAAATTAGCACCTAAAGTATCTTCACTGTTAAGCGACCAGACCTTGTTTATTGGAAATTGAAGATGAGATTAAGTCTAAAATTTCTTAAAAAGTGGTGTTGAGATTAAGTTGTTTGAAATCAACGAGTTGCAAAGGTTGTCTAGCGAGAAGTGCTTAATGGGATTTGCAAAATAAAAAGTTTTGCTCTCCCTCTTGACTTAGAAATGCCAACAGGCTACAAAAAAGAGCTCGAAGAAAAGAAGAAAACTTCACCTTAAATTCGCAGGTGAGGTCTATCAAAACAATGAAGGAGAGAATGATGCCTAAAGATCAGGAAAAAAAAACATCTGCTTTTATGAAGCCTGTTAATGTAAGTGAATCATTGGCTGCAATCGTTGGAGCAGGCCCTATGCCCCGCACAGAAGTTACTAAAAAACTTTGGGACTACATAAAAAAACACCAACTTCAAGATCAAAAAGCTAAACGTAACATCAATCCTGATGAAAAACTTGCTAAAGTTCTCGGTTCATCGGATCCCATTGACATGTTCAAAATGACAGGTAAAGTGGCTGCACACTTGTCTGATAAAGAACTTGCCAAGAAATAATCTTTTATTCAGTCGCGAAGTCCTTTCCGTGTGAGGAAAGGACTTCTTCTTACCCTCCAATTACATGACATTTTCAAAAAAAAATCTTACTTTTCATATCTCAGATGTACTATGGGATCTGTGGTGCGTGACATCAGTTATTGGTATTTGGCCACGTTTTATTGAACCAAATCTTTTGCAGACTACGCACCATACTTTGAAGTTGCCTAATTGTCCTGAAGCATTGAAAGGATTGAAAATCGTTCAATTTAGCGACTTGCATCTTCAAAAAAAATTTTCATCACGCTGTTTAAAGCAATTAGCTCGAAAAATTAATAATGAAAAGCCGGATATTATCATTTTCACCGGAGATTTCATTTGTAATTCATTTTTAGGAGATAAGGATCAAGTGCGATTGCTTGACTTTTTAAATGAATTATATGCCCCATACGGCTGCTACACTGTTTTGGGAAATCATGATTATGCAGAGTATGTTTCCATTAATGCGGATGGAGAATATGATATTTTAAGAGACTCCGAAAAATCAATGATTAAAAGAGGCTTTAGTAGGCTATTTGGAAGCATAAAGCTCGCTAAAAAGG
>JACDDG010000387.1 GCA_013817115.1 Parachlamydiaceae bacterium
TTCAGCTATTTATCAACAGCCAAATACTCTTTTTGTAGCCCATTGCAAGCGTCAGCGCAGCTATGGGAGTGGAGTAAAAGAGTTGTGTTCCCATAGGGGAACCTCTTTTTATTTCGCGAAACATGTCTAATTTTGACGCTTACAATTTTAATTGACTTTGTTTTGTTTTCCAGTATAATCAAACCTTCAATTAATAAGGAGTAAATATCTAATGGAAAAGAAAAAAATTATCGTTCGTTCTTATAAGAGTGGTGATGCTCAGGACTTAGCTAGAATTTATTATAATACCATCCATGAAGTAAATGCTAAAGATTACTCTGAAATTCAGCTGGATGCATGGGCTCCTAAAAGTAGTATTGAGACAGAAGGTTGGTCAAAGAAATTTGCAAAGTCGAATCCCTTTGTGGCGGTTATAGATGAAACCTTAGTTGGGTTCGCAGAATTTGAACCTAATGGGCATATTGATTGTTTCTATTGTCATCACGAATGGATTGGTTTTGGCGTTGGAAAGGCATTAATGAACGCTATTCATGAAAATGCTGGTAATAACAACATCTCAAAAATTTTTGCTGAAGTAAGTATTACTGCCCGTCCATTTTTCGAAAAACATGGATTTACAGTTACCGAAAAACAAAAAGTGTCTATAGATGGCAAAGAGCTTATAAATTTTAAAATGGAAAAAGTCCTCAATCAAAACTAATCAATTAACTTAGTTTTGCTAGAATACTGCAAAAAAGGCTTATGTACTCACGATAAATCATTCGGCATAAAAACGCGTATTAAATTTGGTCAGAATCCAATGAATTCACCGAACGCCAATAGACATGACCGTCGGGACGAACGAGGACGGCTCCTCCGTGTTCAATTCCATAGAGCTCATGAAAGTCATTATTGATGTCATTGTAATCACCATTTTCACCTATGGACACGCAACGAAAAGAAAGAGCTGGATTCATGCTCAGTAGTACTTTTGACCAGGATTTTCCATCAGAATCTGTCAAAAGCGTGAATGAGTCAATAAAAAGATCAATTGTGGAAATTTTTTTGTCTGGACCTTGAAGCCATAAGTGAGGAGCTCTTGACCCTGGTCTAGCATTTGGAAAATATTGAGTAGCTGTAATTGCAAGTGCTTTTGTTCCATCTGGTACCACGAGGCTGCTCTGATAAGAAAAGCCAATATCCTGACCAATAGAATTCAAGATGGGCCATTGTGATGAAATCAAATCCTGAAGCTTTTTTCGGTCTCCTGATTTTCCTGCTACCGCAATGTCAGAATATGCCTTCGTTGCTGCAGCTCCAATCCATATTACTTTGAACGATAGAGAATCGCTCCTCATGATAAGTATCGAGAAGGTCCTCAGACATTTGTCCTTTGATGACTGAAGCCAATTTCCAGCACAAATTGTGAACATCTTGAATCCCCGTTTGCAATCCAAAGCCTCCAGCAGGTGATAAAAGATGAGCTGCATCACCGGCTAAAAATACACGGCCTTTACGGAAGTTCTTCGCTATTTGCACGCGCATGTGCCAAAACTCAATATCAAGAATTTCGATCTTTAAATCAGGAATCTCAAAAGTCTTACGGATAAATTCAAGGCAATATTCTTTATGAAAATTGGATTCATCTTTTTCCATTTCAGGGCTAAGCTTAATACCCATCAACCATTCATCCTTGCAGTTTACAGACTGAATAAAACGACCAAGTGACGTTTCTCCAAGCATAAAATAAGCGGCGCTAGGGCGATACGGGGCGATTGGATAGGGATTTGCTTTAAAGTAGATGCTCACAAACTTACCCAAGTCTTCTTTTCCGGTGACAGAGATTTCAAGAAGATTTCGTACAGGGCTTCTGGCACCGTCGGCAGCCAACAAGTATTTAGTGCGAATTTGAAAAGTTTTTCCTGATTCCTTGCGTAGCGTGGCAACAATGCAATCCTTTTCTTCAACGACGTCAATGAGTTCTGTATTGTACTGTATGTTAATGCGATCATTCTCAATTGAATTCCTTAACAAATCCTCAAGATGTGCCTGAGAAAGAGCTGCGGGCTCACAGGGGCTATAGCGAGTCGCTAATTTGTTGTCGACAGAGATTCTTGCTAATTCTTCCCCACAAAAACTTTTAAGCCACATGATACGTCGTGCTTCTCTTGGGAAATCTAATTTTCGTATTGCTTCTTCCATTCCAAGGGCGCGAAATATTTCAACACTTCGTATATTAAGATTGCGTGCTTTAGGATGGGTATTCATTGTGCTGCGTCTATCGATGAGCATTGCGGTTATGCCCATTCGTTGAAACAATAATCCTGCTGTCAAACCAACTGGACCAGCACCCACTACTAGTACGTCACACATATATTACTTTTTTTCTAATTTATTAAATTGTTTTAAAGAGCTCTTACACCATTCTAGAGCAGCGTTTACTTGACTGATTCCAAAGTCTAGTGTCATTAGCCAATAAGGCTGCCCAGGTTCATCTTTCTGATCAGACTGCATTTTATTCTTGATAGTTTGATAAATTTTATCCTTTTCGATGAGCATTTGATAAAATTCTTCCAAATGTTTTCGCGTTGTCGACAGAGGAACAAGTTCTCCAAAGAAAAGTTTAAGCAAAAGCTCGTTACGAAATTGTTCATATTCCACTGGCTTATTTACCCACTCCTTTAACTCTTTTTTTCCTTCTGTTGTTAATTCGTACACATTCCTCTGGCGTTGGCTTTTTGATAAATCCTCATGCTGAACGATAAGCTTTTCTTCTATAAGCGCACCCAAGACAGGATAAATGGAACCGTAAGATTCTTTCCAAAAATATTGGGTGCTTCCTTCCATTAATTTTTTAATGTCATATCCCGAACTTTTAGGAGCTAAAGCTAGCATCCCCATTATCGCAAACCTACTCTTATTACTTTTAGCCATTATCTAAATCCTATATGTATGTATCAGTTCAATATATCATATTGATA
>JACDDG010000388.1 GCA_013817115.1 Parachlamydiaceae bacterium
GATTGTAAACAACAATCTTAAAAGGGCTTGAGCCGTATGAAGGGAAAGTTACATGTACGGTTCTTAGAGGGGCTAATTGTGGTAACACAATTAGCCAACTCGACAGCTACATTTTTGCTACATTTTAGGATGGCTAGCATATTAATCAAAGCTTTGAACGGTATGTCAGCTACGTTGAAACTCAACATACGTTTCTTCTTGCAACCATTTATGAAAATTTTCTATGCTCAATTTTTTAAAATCGCGAGGGGATACAATGAATTCTGCAAATCTAGAGTCTACTTTTGATGAAATTACACAAAAAAATCTCAAAAATTGGCTGGACGGGGGATATGACCAAACCACTAAACAAGAGATTCGGCGTCTCTTAAAAGAAAATCCTAAAGAAATTGCCGATACTTTTTATACGACTTTGTCGTTTGGCACGGGAGGATTGCGTGGAGTCATGGGGGTAGGGTCTAACCGCATGAATATCTACACTGTCGGTACATGCATACAAGGGCTTTGCAATTACCTCAAGAAAGAGCTTACCCCTTCTGAGCTATCTTCAGTATTGATTGGCTACGATTCTCGTCATCATTCGCGCGAATTCGCTGAAAAAACTGCCCAGATACTAGCAGCAAATGGAATTAAGGCTTTACTTTTTAAAGCTCTACGTCCAACACCTTTAGTCTCCTTTGGCTGTCGTTTTAAGCATTGTAGCGCAGCCATCATGTTTACAGCCTCGCACAATCCCCCGCAGTACAATGGTTGCAAAATCTATTGGAATGATGGTGCTCAAGTGCTGCCCCCTCATGATAAGGGGATTATGGATGAAGTCGAGGCAATCACTGACATTAGCACTATTAAAAGTATTTCTACTTTGGCACATCCTCTAATTGAAGAAATTGATGTTGAGGTCGATGAAGCTTATTACGAAATGGCTTCACATTTGCAACATTATCGAGAGGATAATCAATGCGATGGAAAGTCACTGAAAATTGTGTACACAAGTTTACATGGAACAGGAATTACGGTTGCTCCAAAAACTCTTGAACGCTGGGGCTTTACAAATTTACATTTTGTGGAAAAACAAATCATTCCCGATGGAGATTTCCCCACGGCTTTATCTCCGAACCCAGAGGAGCTTTCAGCGCTTTCTTTAGGTATTGCTAAATTAAAAGAAATCGATGGGGATATTTTAATTGCGAATGACCCTGATGCAGATCGCGTGGGAGTGGCAGTAAAGCATGAGGGGAATATTGAATTAATTAATGGCAATCAAATGGCCTCTTTACTTCTAGAGCATGTTTGCGAAGCGTTAACATCGCAAAATAAAATGCCAGCAAACGGAGCCTTTATCAAGACCATTGTTACCACAGAACTTTTTAGTGCTATTGCCCAGTACTATCAGAAGGCCTACTTTAATGTTTTACCGGGATTTAAATATATCGCAGAGAAGATTAGGTTGTGGGAAGTTGATCCGGTTGGACGTCAATTTATTTTTGGCGGAGAAGAATCCTATGGATATCTCTTAGGGACATCTGTAAGAGATAAAGATGCAATTTCAATTTCTGCTCTGATCTGTGAGATGGCTCTTCAGGCAAAACTCCAAGGGAAGACATTGATTGATCTTTTAAATGGGATATATGAACGCTATGGAATATATGATGAAATGCTAGTTTCTATACCCTTTAAAGAATCTAAAGAGGGGAAAGAGCAGATAGCCCGAAGTATGGAATTACTTCAGCGCCGACCACCACGGAAGATCTTAGATTGCGATGTGCTTGTTTTGGAAGATTATCGCCGTTCGGTCAAAGTCGATTTAAAATCGCATCAAAGCGAAGCACTGCTTTTGCCTAAATCGGATGTTTTACTGTTTTGGCTTAGTGATGGAAGTAAACTTGTAATACGACCTTCAGGGACAGAGCCTAAGATAAAAATTTATTGCGGAGTAGTTAACAAAAAATTCACATCTGTTAAAAAAGGCATGGAAGAGTGCAAGCAACATGCAAAGGCACTCATCGAGGCACTGCACCAACTAATGATCGAAGATCAAGAAAATAGTGCTTAGAAAAGTAGGTTTTTTGTATTGTTTACCATAACATACATAACCTCAGATCATTTGAAATCCTGCGCCTATGCATAGGGATCATGTGGTCTGAACCTCTGAGGTATCAAATGGAATCTTCAAATTATTTACATCATTCAGATGTAGTGAACAACATTCGAATCAGAATCAGTGATTCCGACTGCTATATTTGCGTTAGGAGCATGTGGAACGTTTGGTTATTCAATTTTTCGAGATTTAAAAACTTTAGAAAATGAAAAGGTAGCATTAAATTTTCTTGGTCAAGAAAATAGAATTATCAGCAAATCGGAATATAAAAAACTTCGGAAAAATAATTGTGCTATCTCTAACGATCTTGATAAAAGATTTTTAATTCCGGGTGAAATGCAGCTCGCACGCTTTCGTGAGATTGATCAGTATATCTTGAAGCATTTGTTTAAGCAAATTATTCAATCTGAAATTGATCAAGTATCTATTGTATCTGAACTCGAATACGTTTCAATTTTTAAGAAAGCTCTTGTTCAAATGATAGAAGCTCCAGCGATGAACATTCAGATCTTTCTTGGCAATAAACTTAGTGTAGAAAACTTCAAAAAAATTCTATCTTTCGCGGAAATGAATGACCTGGAATATTTAAGATCTAAATGCAAAAAGTTTTTCAAGGAAAAAACTTCGAGCATTAGTTTGAAAGAGCAATGTATTTAGGTCTGCCGCACTCATATCAAGCAACATGTGGAAAGCTTAACAGCGGTGGCTACGCACTTAGGGGCGCCAGAAAGCCTCCTAAGTGCATAGCCACAATTGTAGCCCTCTCCATTCGTTGCTGATGCGAGTTAGTCTCTGCAGCTTTCCTTTGCGTTTCTTTGCTGCTTTGCGCCTTTGCGTTAAAATTTGGGGGCCTATAA
>JACDDG010000389.1 GCA_013817115.1 Parachlamydiaceae bacterium
TTAAGAGTTTCCTTATTTAATTGATCGAGCCCTTTAAAAACTACACGGTAGCGAAACCAGAGAATCACTCGCATAAAAAAAGCTAAAAAAAACTCGACTATTCGTCGCATGATAGACTCCTAAGATCAAAATTAATGACTTGCTATTTGGAGCTCAATTCAGCTTCAAATGAAAAGTTAGGCTAGCGTGAAAGTTTGCGTAATTTAATTGGTCAAAAATGAACCCTTATTATAACATGGAGTCATTTTAGACCATTCAACACGGAACTTTGACGTAGCTTACCCTGCATTCTAATCTGGATGGAACACTAGATTATTTTAACGATTCCAAGGGAACATTGAAAGAAAAAAAGAGAATAAACAGTGCCCCATGACTCCCGAAAGAACAAGCAATACTGCGACAACAGCAGGTAAGAGCAAGAACCATTGTGACACAAGGAGCGCGCAGATGATACCTATGAGGACAAGAATACCACTTAGCGCATACGTTTGGCTTTCGATTCTTCTGCTGGTTGCCCTATCATGAACAGTAGAAAAACCACAATTTTTCCAAGCCGCGACCCCGCCTTTTAAGCAAAAAGCTTCGTTAACTCCGGCATATTCAGCCCATTTCAGTGCAGCCCCGCTTGAACGAAGACCTAATTGGCAATAAAATAGGAGTTTTTTTCCGATTGGATCGGGCAAAAGTTCAGGCTTAAAATGCGATAACGGAAAAAGATGTGCTTTAGCAAGATGCTCTTCGTTGTATTCCAATAGTTCTCGCACATCTACTAGGACAATTTCCCCGGCTTCATGCCATTTTTTGACATCCGGAGCTTCAATCTCTTTGATGGATTTACCCATGTTTCTTTTTCCTTGTAATTTGGAGCTGTTGATATCTCAGGCGTAGCTTTGTTTACTGTCATTATTTCAGCCTGAAGATCTTTCAAAAATTATGGGCCTTGTACATTGTTTGGGGCATTTTGTAACTTTCTGGCGCCCTACCGGGGGCACATTACAGGTTTACCCAAGCTAACACCACCATAGGGAATGCGTCCCATGCTAGCTTTGTTAAGTTGTGGTGTTAGCTTATCAAAAGAAGGTCCTATGGCCATTTTCAAACTTTCTTGAGTATATTGGGCGAGTTCAGGATATTCTTGAGCTAGCCAAATTCGAAATTTCCACATCTTGTTAAAAAGCTCTTGGGAGTACACCCTAGGATCACTTGCAATAGAATTTCTAACGAACTGCCCCACATCGATATGGATAGGCTTCTGGTCGAAAACTCCGGTATTCTGCATCAAGGCATGATCATTATCTGCGAAACCACGTTGGTACTCCGAAAGAAGCATCGCTAAAAGATTGTCAACTAACTCTTCACAAGCAGCAAGATCATTATTACTCTTTAATCGTAATAGTTCAGGACACAGCATGTTTGCTTTTTTCTGCAGCATAAACTCTAAAGAATCAAGCTGTAGCTCATGCTTCAAACCCATTTTATCATAGACAATCAGCTTGTCCCACAAGTTACTATTCTTATTTAAATTTACATACAAAACCCCGGTTTCGGGCTGTAATTCATCATAAGATAATTTCCAGCTTGAAAAAAGATAGTCCAATTTCTGTTTTTTCAGATCTTTTTTTTGAAGTTGGTAATTATCGACTGCTGGAATAAATGTGAAGGCACTCAACCATGATTGGGGTTTAAAACGTTGATATTTAAAAAATTTTATGACGTATTTATCATCCTGACTTCTAAAAACATATGACTGGCAACCCTTGCCTAAGTAATAAAATTCCTGAGCTAATATAGCGTCGATTTCGTTCTTTTTTTCTACAGAAAGGGCTGGACTTTCCCAACGTGAATCATAAGGCAAATCGAATTGAATATTTTCTTCTAGAAAACCATCTGTAATACGGTAATAAAGCCTCCCAACTCCGTAAACCGTGGAGATTACTAGAGCCAGCAGCAGAACCTTTTTTAAGAATTTAGAAGTCATAAGATTTTCCTGTAGTCATCTTAGATAGTTGGCAGCAATAATTTTGACTATTGGAGCACGCAAAAGCTCACGTAATTGGCGAACTCCAATAGTTAAAATTATTGCTGCCAAGCTCCTAAACGAAAGTTCAAATGCGCGCCAAGCTCAGGATAAGTCTCTTCTAGCCATTCTTTTAGTAAAGTTGTCTTCCAGAGTATCACTTCCGCTTGCTTTTTCGGTTTTTTTAGGCCTTCATCTTCCCTGAGGCGTCCAGTATCGATTTGAATCGGTTTGTTATCGAGAACTCCGGTATTGCGTACAATGTAACGATCTTCCTCGTAAAGACCTTGGCGGAATTCTTTCATATAGAGATCTAATAATCCATCTAACAACTCTTTAGCATCGGCAACATCCCCTTTTTCCATCTGACTAGCCAAGACATCTTCGAAGAGGTCAACTTTTTTCTGCAGTAAAAAAACATAATCCCCTAAATCAACATCGTAACGAGTTCCACTTCTATTATATATAGTCACAGTTTTCTTAAAGCCATCGGAAAGGTCAATATGAACAAATTTTACCAACGTTTCGTCTTTGAGCTTTGTGTGGGCTATTTTCCAGCTTTTAAACAAAGCATCGCGCTTATCTTGCTTGTGAAGAGTCTGCTTTGAGCGGTCTTTCTCAAAAGATTCCGGTAAAGGCAACATTGCGAAGAGTGGATGGTGACGATATTTCTGAAATTTTATAAATTTAAGTACATAACGAGAATCTTGGCTTTCAAAAACATAGGCTTGATGACCTTTCCCAAGATATTTGAATTCTTGGTTGAGAGCTTGATTAATTTCATCAGACTCGGAAGCATTTAAGGGAGGAACTGACCAATGAGTGCCATCATATTTCTCTGAAGTGATATTTGCTAGTGAAAAACCGTCTGTCCGAGCGTAATATGCCGTTTTAGCACCCCATGCAATCAATCCACATAAAAAAAATCCTAGAAT
>JACDDG010000390.1 GCA_013817115.1 Parachlamydiaceae bacterium
CGATGGGTCCTTTTTAAAATATGCCCCTTTCGGAGCTATCGTAACAAATATTGACTCAGACCACCTTGATCATTTTGTTTCAGATAAAGCATTACATGCAGCCTTCTTTAAGTTCATCGATAATGTGACTTCAACTTCATGCTTATTTTGGTGCGGAGATGATCCCCATCTTAAACAGCATTTTCCGGTAGGGGTAAGCTATGGTTTCGGTGAAGATTGTCAGCTTAAAATCTCTAATTATTCTCAAGACGGTTGGCAAATAAGTTTTGATGTGGATTTTGATGGGGGGCACTACGAAAAGATAAAGCTGCCTTTGATTGGGCGACATCAAGCTTTAAATGGAGCTGCTGTCTTTGGTTTGGCTTTTAGCTTAGGAGTTCATGAAGAGCTGATTCGTGAGGCTTTTTCGACATTTGCGGGCGTGAAGCGACGTTGCGAATTCAAAGGCGAGCATCTTGGCATCCGACTATACGATGACTATGCTCATCACCCTGTAGAAATCAAAACAACACTCGAAGGAATTCGATCAGCAATAGGTGATGCGCGTTTAATTGCCATTTATCAACCCCATCGTTTTACTCGCGCACGTGATTGCATGGGCACGTTTGAATCTGTTTTTGATTCAGCCGATGAGGTGTTCATTGTAAATATTTATTCTGCAGGGGAATCGCCAATTAAAGGTGTGACAGACATGGAGGTCTTTGAAGATATAGCATCAATGAATTCCACACCTATTCAATTTATTCAAAATTCAAAATTAGTAGAATTTCTTGTTAACTATTTGTACCCTCAGGATGTCCTAGTAACACTTGGAGCCGGAGATGTTACTTATGTCAGCAAAAATCTGCTAAATCGTTTTGAATCAAGCATTGAAAAGAAATGAAAAACTCCCTTCCTTGGAAAAAAGCATTTAAATGGATTATATCCTCTACATTAGTCACTTCAGCTTTGACCTCAGCAGGGGTGTTTTACTGGAATCATCACCAGGAAGACCTTACTACTAATGACAGATATAATATTGTCGCGCTCTGCCAGTCTTGCAGCCATAAAGAGCTGTTGCAAACGGATTTTCTTGCTGAAATATTAGGTCTTAGCTTTGATAAACCCACTAATTTGTATCGTTTTGATATTAATGCTGCTAAGCAAAAACTTTCTGCATGCCCTATTATAAAGTCTGTGGAATTGAAGAAGGTGAAGCCCAGTATGCTTTTTTTGGAATACTCGCTACGCCAACCTATAGCTTATCTGGTTGAATATGCTAATACTGCTATCGATAGTGAGGGGATTTTAATACCCTCCATGCCTTTTTATACTCCAAAAAATTTATATGAATTGGTTCTTGGGCTTCCTTCAGGGCTGGATTGGGGAATGAAAATTACCGGTAATCGCATCATTTTGATGCAAGAGCTGCTCGAAGACATTTCGCGGCAAGATTATGCTGATGGCTTTCGTTTAACACGAATAGATGTTTCCAAGGCTTATTCAAAAAGATGCGGCGAGCGAGAAATTGTTTTGTTTTTCGAGGAGTCAATCGAAAATGGAATTGAAAACAAAGTGTGTAAGAATTTGCAGTTAACCTTACGGTTATCACCTGATAATTGGCATGAACAGCTTACAAATTACCAAAGTTTACGTCAAAAATTGAGAAATGAAGCTAGGGGAGTAAGTGAAATTGGCAAGCCTTTTCGTTTCATTATAGACATGCGTTTATCGCAGCTTGCTTTTATACAGGAAGTTAAGGAGGATAACAGATGATGGCAGTAAAACCCCGATTTCGAATTCCAACTTTTTCGGCAATTTAATCGAAGACAACTTGTTAAATAAAAAGGATTTCCCCTACTATCTTGATTTATAGGTTTTGTCCCGCTTAATTTGCGCTGGAGGAAATGAAAATGACTTTAAGTATTAGCAGGGACATGGTCAGTAGGCTTGAAATTTCTGATCACAGCTATCAAAGCTACCCATGTGAACATAATTGCAAATTAATCCTTGTCGATGGAAGAATTGCCACTCAAGAGCTATCCGGTGTAAAAATTTGCGTACTTTTAAGATTTCTGGCAAAAGACAAAATTGTATATTTAGAAGGAACTGAGCATTTTGCTGAGTTCGATAACTTAATTTGGTTAAAGTGGTACCTCGGCAGCGACCCCCTCCCTCCCCCTGAAAATATTCTTTCCTCATTCATTTTTTAAATAACCATCATTGAAAAATCTTTTTAGGTTAAATCAAATCATGTATTCAATAGAGGAAAATCTACCATTTAATTTCCAGGTCGTAATCGATCAATTCCAATTAGGAAAAGGAGAAGGATCTTTTGAAATCAATAATGAATCGTTAGATTTAATTAATCAATATGCTTTTCCAATATTCGATAAGTATCAAAGTACCAATGTAACAATTACTCATTCTGAAATAAGTTATAAAATATTCGAGGATGGTGAGAGATTTGAGGGATATATGTTTAATGGAGAGCGAAATGGCTGGGGAGTGAGTACCTTTCCTGATGGAGAAAGATATGAAGGGGATTTTGTAGCTGACAAAGCAGAGGGAAAAGGGATGCTTTTTTTACCAAATGGAACAACATATAAAGGTACATTTAGGAATGATGAATTTCATGGGTGCGGCGAGATGATTTTTTTTAACGGAGAAACCTACAGGGGAAATTTCCGTGACGGCAAACGTCATGGGCATGGGGAAGGATTTTTTCCTGATTTAGGAAGGTATGAAGGTGAATTTAAAAATGATACGCTGCATGGTCATGGTAAGTTTACGCTTAACAATGGGCACGAATATGTTGGAAAATTTTTACAAGGAAAATTTATAGGGCATGATTACTTTTTTAAAAACTTTGGCAAGAGCCTAAAAAAATGAATGATTTATGTGAAATTTATTGACTTGCGGTTCAATTGATCAAGCTCGAAAAGTTTCTCGATATTTATATCAAAG
>JACDDG010000391.1 GCA_013817115.1 Parachlamydiaceae bacterium
GTGCAACATGAGAAACTTTTATTTTTTATGCGGATAGTGTATCTATGGAAATCTAAAAGTGATTAATCCTGTAAGGGTTTAGTTTGATAGCAAATGTTTTACAAAAAGTGATTACTATGTCACTTTTTTTCTAAAATTTAAATTATGAAGGTCACACTTTCTGCCGCTGTTTGCGAAAAAAATGCGACCTTCAATTGTATTAAGACAAAAAATGAAAAATTCAGACCTCCTGTCCCTAAGTCGCTGTAGAGATATGAGATAAGAAAGCTAAATGGGATTAAAATATGATTACTATAGAAAAATTTAATAGCAAAGAAATACTTTTTGAGAGTGCCAATTCTGTTGTTATTAGGGCTTTGCGACAAAAAGACAATGTTCCCGTTGTGCTTAAAATTATGAAGAATCCCTATTATTCTACTAAGGACCTTGCACATTATACGTATGAATACAATATTACACAAATAACTGATTTAAGGCATTCTATAAAATGTTATGAACTTATTCGAGCTGATAACTACTTGGCCTTAGTACTTGAAGATATCGGCGGACAGCCTTTGAGCCAATGGCTTAAACTCAAAAAAGTTTCTATAGAAGACTTTTTCGAAATAGCGATAAAATTGACGCAAAGTCTTCAGGAGCTGCATGACAGTCAGATTATTCATAAAGATATTAACCCGGCTAATATAATCTGGAATTCTAAAACTCGAGAATTAAAAATATGCGACTTTGGGATAGCTACTGTTTTATCTAAAGAGAAATTAGACACCTTCAGCGCAGACCATCTGGAAGGAACCTTGGCATATATGTCGCCAGAACAAACCGGACGTATTAATCGTACTGTGGATTATCGCACCGACTTGTATTCTTTAGGGGTAACTTTTTATCAGCTTCTGACAGGGCTTTTACCTTTTGAAACTCAAGATCCTGTAGAGTTAGTGCATGCACATATCGCAAAAATGGCAGTTCCCCCTTTTGAAATTGATCCTACAATACCTGAGGCTGTTTCGCGCATTGTGATGAAGCTAATATCAAAAAATACTGAAAGCCGATATCAAAGTTGCTTTGGTGTAGAAAATGACATTCAAAGGTGCGCTGAAGAATTTGCTCAGACAAAATCAATCAAGCTCTTCCCTCTAGCTCAACTTGATTTTTCCGGAAGTCTACAAATTCCGGAAAAATTATATGGGAGGGAGGGAGAAATTGAAGTTTTATTAAAAGCCTTTAAGAATGCGTCAGAAGGCCGAGAAGAGTTGGTTCTAGTCGCCGGATATTCAGGCATTGGTAAATCTTCTTTAATCCAAGAAATATATAGAGTCATTTCGGAAAAATCCGGGTACTTGATAAAAGGTAAATTCGATCAGTTTCAGCGCAACATACCCTATTTTGCCTTTATTCAGGCATTCCAACAGCTCATCGAACAGCTTTTATCAGAAAGCGAACAAAAATTGGCTTATTGGAGAGACAAAATCAGTAGCGCTTTAGGGACTTTGGCTCAAGTTCTTATGGAGATTCTCCCCAACCTAGAATTGCTGATCGGCAAACAACCTGCTGTTGAAAAACTCAGCCCTAAAGAGAGCCAGGAGCGATTCAATTTAGTCGTCCAAAATTTTCTTATTTCGATAGCTCAACTCAATCATCCTCTGCTCATTTTCATCGACGACCTTCAATGGGCTGATTTAGCTTCTTTGCAGTTGCTCTCAACACTTGTTTCAAATAATGAGATAAGACACGTTTTGTTAATTGGCGCCTATCGTGACAATGAGGTCGATGCGATGCATCCCCTGGCGATTTCTTTACAAGAGTTCCGCAGAGTAGGGGTCGACTTTCAACAGTTAACCCTGCAGCCGTTAAAATTAATTGATGTCGAGCAGCTCATCGCAGAGACACTTAAAAGAGAAGCTTCAGAGATTCATGAAATCGCATTGCTTTGCTATGAAAAAACAAAAGGCAATCCTTTCTATCTCAATCAATTTTTAAAACATCTCAATGATGAAAAATTGATCTATTTTAGTCGAGAAACAAAATATTGGGAGTGGAGTCTTGAGGGCATCAAAAAGCAGAGTTTAACAGAAAATGTTATCGACTTAATGGTAAGAAAATTGCAAAGTCTTCCAAAAAAAACGCAGGAACTGCTCAAGCTTGCAGCATGTATAGGAGGCAGTTTCCGACTAAATACACTTGCGATTATTTCTGAGATGTCCCCCAGACAAACAGCTTCGGAATTATTTTTTGCCTTACAAGAGGGATATGTATTGCCGACAGATCCAACCTATAAACTAATTGAAGCCGCTGAAGATTTTTCAGTTCCTTATCGATTTTTACATGACCGTGTTCAACAAGCTGCGTACTCTTTAATCGAAGAGAACCGCAAGCAGGAAGTTCATCTTAAAATTGGACGTCTTTTAAAAGCTAAGTTGTCACCATTGGAATTAGAAGAGCAACTTTTTGAAATCGTTAACCATTTCAACTTTGGCCTTGAACTTATCAAAGAACCTGCTGAAAAAAGTCAGCTTTTGAAATACAATTTTAAAGCCGGACAGCATGCACGAAGAGGGAATGCTTTTGAAACTGCACGACATTATTTTACTGTAGCGATCTCTTGCATGTCTGAGGATCCCTGGACGGAAGAATATGATTTCACTTTTTCTTTGTATCATGAATTATCTAAGAGTCAATATTTGACTGGGGACAATGTGGAGGCGGAAAGTACATTCAAATTGTTATTGAAAAAGGCACAAAATGTAGATGATAAAATCAAAGTCTATCTTTCAATCATCGATTTTAATATTCTTTACAGTCGTTATTCCGAGGCAATTCAAGCAGGGTTAACTGCAGTAAGCCTTTTAGGAATTATTCTTAAGAAGGAGCCTGGACTATATGATGTCTATAAAGAACGCTTGCTTGTAGAATACCATCTTCACAATAAAACTATGAATCAACTTCTCA
>JACDDG010000028.1 GCA_013817115.1 Parachlamydiaceae bacterium
GTTTTATTGATTGCGAGTGCAGGACCATGCGATCGAGATGAGGCAGGTCTTGGTCACAAACCTTTCTTAGTTTTGTCAGATCATCTTACTCGCCAAGGCATTGCAGTACTCCGATTCGATAAGCGTGGATGTGGGAAATCAACAGGGAATTACAACACAGCAACGAGCCAAGACTTTGCTAACGACGTGCTTGCTGGTATTGAATACCTTAAGTCACGGAAAGAAGTGAATGCAAACCAGATCGGCTTGATTGGTCATAGCGAAGGAGGGATCATCGCCCCGATGGTTGCCGTGAAATCAAAAGATGTCGCTTTCATTGTACTTTTGGCTGGGCCTGGTGTAACTGGGGAAGAACTTTTATACGAGCAAGATGGATTGATCAAACGATCTATGGGTGAAACGGAAGGGACTATTAAGCAAAATCATGAATTCCAAAAACGGCTATTCGCGCTTTTGAAAAAAGAGCCAGATCTTCAGATAGCTTCCGCACAATTTCACGAGCTCGCGACCAACCATATGGCTACTCTGCAAGACAACCCTGGAAAAGTGTCTGTCGATTCATTAGAAGCGATGGCACACTGCGTAAATACAGAATGGTTCCGCTACTTTCTTCTCCATGATCCCGCAATAGATTTGAAGCAAATACAAGCCCCTGTATTAGCGCTGAATGGTGAATTCGATTTACAGGTACCTCCTAAACAAAATCTTCCTGTCATTTCTAAAGCCCTTAAGGAAAGCGGGAACAAGGATTTCACTATCGTTGAGCTGCCAAAGCTCAATCATCTGTTTCAAAGTTGTCAGAGTGGGTCTATTGAAGAATATGCAAAAATTGAAGAAACGATCTCTCCATCAGCTCTCAATGTGATTTCTACATGGATCTTGGGAACCAATGCTGGGAACCGGCCCGGATCGGGAAATCAAAATGGCTTAGATCGCCAAGGATATTCCCATGCAAAAGATGGGGACAGGTGAGGATGTGGCAAATGCCGTACTATTTTTAGCTTCTGAGGAATCCAAATATATCATAGGCATAGAATTGACTGTTGACGTCGGAATTTTAGCCGTAGCCAGTGCAACTCCAAAAAGACAAGACGATGAACATCACAATTAGAAAAGCTAAAGTAGAAGATGCTCACGCTATCCTCATTGCCGAACAAGAGATCGCTGAGACACCTGGCTATTTCTGTTCGCAGTCAGAAGAGCTGAATGAGAAAAATGTCATCAAAACGATCACAACGCTTGGTCAGTCAGCAAAAGGAATCTATCTGGTGGCTGAGCGCGATGGCAAAATTGTCGGGCACGCTTTTCTAGAACCATTGCACCTCAAATCAATATGCCATGTCGCTCAATTATCCATCGGTGTGCACCATGGCTGGTAAGAGAAGGGGGTTGGAACGGCTTTGATGCAACATATAATCGACTGGGCAAAGCAATCAGACACTCTTGAAAAGATCGAACTGAATGTACGCGCATCCAATGGCCGAGCGATCGCCCTCTACAAGAAAATGGGCTTCATCGAAGAAGGACGGCTCAAAAATAGAGTCAAAATAGACCAAAGCCATTACATTGATGATGGTTTGAAGGCCTTAAGTGTAAATGAGAAAATTAGCAGGTCACATGTTTAATAAAATTATATTATCTTCAGCGTTGTTAATTACATCACTTTATGCGGTACCGCATGCAACAGCTTCTACCACTGTCAGCACGAATCAGGAAAATATCAGAGAAACCTTCGTTTCCTCCGGCGATGCTAAACTTTTTTGCAGGGTAGCAGGAAAAGGAAACCCTTTGATCGTTATCCATGGGGGCCCTGGACTCACTCAAGATTATCTGCTCCCACAGATGTACAGATTAGCCGAGAACAACCTGGTGATTTTCTATGATCAAAGAGGCTGTGGAAAATCGACAGGGGACATCAACCAAGAAACAATTACTATTGATAAATTTGTCGACGACTTGGAGGCAATTCGTCAATCATTTAACTTCGATAAAATTTCCATCCTTGGGCATTCCTGGGGCGGATTTTTAGCGATGAATTATTCTATTGCCCATCCAGAACATCTAGAAAAGCTGATATTGTCAAATTCCATGCCCGCATCTTCAGAAGAATATGCCCTATTCGGTCATGAATGGACAAGACGCATGCGTCCTTATGAAGATGAACTTGCTAAAATTCATAGTACTGTGGGATTTCATAATGGTGATCCAGATGTGATGGAGCATCTTTATCGCATCATTTTTAGAACTTACTGCTATATCCCGGAAAAGGCAGATCTATTAAGCCTTTGCATGACGCCTGTAGCATCAGTTAATGGGGCAAAAGTGAATGAAAATTTTCGACAAAATGTTTTTGAGAAGTCGTTCAATCTACACGGCTCATTAAAATCGTTAAAAGCGACTACATTAGTTTTGCATGGTGATGCTGACCCAATTCCTCCTAGCACAGCCCAAAATACTCATAAAAGCATTCCTAATTCAAAATATTTCTTAATGAAAAACTGTGGCCATTTTCCTTACGTTGAAGACCCAAACACCTACTTCAAATATATCAATGCATTCTTAAGTGAAAATGAGGTCGCTCTAAACGAGATTGAAACGGTCGATAGGGAAAAAGCTGTCAGTCCAGTCAGTTCTATAGTTTTGAAAGAGGTGGTTGACATTCTCTCTAATCACTTCAATACACAAGTCCAAGTTGGGTCCATCATTCAATTGAGCGAGAAAGAAAGACGAAATTTAATTTTAAGAATCAACATTCAAAATCCGTCTGCGGGAGTCCCAAAAAGTATAATTCTAAAGCAGACACTTCCCCAAAAGCTCTCAGATGATTCGAATAAAATTTCTGACCGATTTGCTAGAGACTGGACTGGACTTGAGTTCTTAAGCATGCTAAAAACAGATGCGCCTCCTGTTCCAAAATTTTACGGAGGCAGCCTCGAGCATAAATTTATTTTAATAGAGGATTTAGGAAAAAACCATATAAGCCTAGTGGATTCTTTAACAGGTGATAATGCAAATGAGGCGGAGATTGCCCTGCTTCGCTTTATGATTGACTTAGGTAAGCTTCATGCCAGTAGTTACGGCAAAACTGAAGACTATTTTAAGATACTCAGAAAGGTCAATACAACAGCAGAGTCTTGGCAGGACGATTTGCAAAAGACTATTGAGAAGGACTTACCAGCTCTTAAATTATCGCTAAAAAGTTTGAATATGGAGCCGCCAGAAGATGTTTTGTCAGAGATACACAGCGTGTTTAAATCCAACTTGGTTCCTGGACCATTTACAACACTTATTCATGGTGATATCTGCCCTGATAATGTTTTTTACAATCGCGAAAAAAAAGAGCTATATCTGATAGATTTTGAATGGAGTTTCGTAAAAAATGCTCTTTTAGATGGGACTTATCTTCGAATGAGCTTCCCAACATGTTGGTGTGCAAAGGCCGTTCCAGATAGATTAATAAGTACTCTTGAATCTTCTTATAGAGAACAACTCAAAAAAACGATCCCTGCCGCAAGAAGCGAAGAAGAGTACCGTGATGCATATGTTAATGCTTGCGCTTTCTGGATGTTAAAATCTCTTTTATTAATTGAAGTGGTTTTGGAAAAAGAAGATATGTGGTCATCAGGGCCAACTCCTCCTGAATCTCTTTGGAAGCCTGAAGACAATCGAGTTCGTCCGCGTATTTTGTCTCGTCTCATATCTTTTATTGAAATCTCTAAAGCATATGAAAAGCTGCCGCATCTCTCATCTATGGCAGAAGAAGTTCTAAAAAAGCTTAAAATTCGATGGCCGGAGGCAAAACCGTTGGAGCTATATCCCGCCTTCTCAAAAAATTAACACGGAAGTGTTTCATCTAACACAGCAAGTATACCAGGCGCGGCCATAAACTTTGAATTTCATTGTTGGCCTACCCATGAATAACTCCGCAAACGTGTAGCTTAACATTCCGATGTTGAGGAACCACTTAGCCTCTATGCGAGTCAAAGCCTTCGTTTTTGGTCTTTGCTAAGATTTTTGGGAGCATATGTCTCAATTGTGGCTTTGACTTTGATAGAGGCTATGTGGTTCCTCAACATCGGAATGTTAAGCTACACGTTTGCTAAGTTATTCGTTGGCTTCGGCCAACAATGAAATTCAAAGTTTATGGCCGCGCCTGGTATAATACAGGAGCAAGAAACAGGCCGAACAAGGCCGACTTAAATAGGCCGACTTAACAGGCCGACTTAACAAGGCCGACTTAAATAGTTGATTGTTAATAATATTTGTGATATGATTAATTATATATTTAAATTAAAAGCGAGGCTCTATGGCTAAAATAGACTACTACGAGCTAAGAATTAGAAGACATAAATTAATAAATCAATATCAACATTGCCAAGTAAATGTGGACAACATGAAAAGCGGGAATTTTGATACAAGTACAAATACGAGGTTTGTGTGGCTTTCGTAAACAACAATCATTCTTTGGCAATGGTGCCTTACGTAAGGCAAAGTGATGTGGCTGAGCAATCCCAGGTATGTGCGCATGAACCCATCAAGGCACGAGTGCAGCGTGTTATGGATAGCTTTTGCGCTCACATGAAATCTCTTGAAGAAAACCGTTATTTAAGTACTTACAAAGCACTTCAATTAGGCGGAAAAGAAACGATGGAGAGCAGAATGATACGATCAGCTATTGCCATTTGTCCTACTCACAGTGAAGAAGAAACAGCTCTGCGCCTTTTCAACTACAATAAGGCTACCCAGTACTTGAGCCATCTGACAGATGAAAACCTTTCAGAGCTTTTGACTACTGCTACACCTCTCGGTTCTGGTATAGGAGGCGAAGTCTTATCGATGGAAGTAGAAGGAGTGCCACTTTTTGTTAAAAAAATTCGCCTTACTCCGATCGAACAGCAACATCTAGGATCCACTCTCAACCTCTTCGAACTGCCATCCTACTACCAATACGGTGTAGGTTCGATGGGATTCGGTGTATGGCGCGAAATATCTGCTCACGAAATGACCACGCAATGGGTCCTCAATGGTGAGTGCCAAAATTTTCCATTAATGTATCATTACAGGGCATTGCAGCGCTCTACTCCACCGACAATGCCGACATCGGAGCAGTTAGAAGAGAGACAGCGTTATGTCGATGACTGGAATGGCTCCTCGACTGTAGGAATACGCGCCCAGGCAGCTGATTTAGCCTCAGCCGATGTTGTAGTCTTCATGGAGAACTTCCCCCAAACGCTATACAAATGGCTGAAAGCTGAAGGTGACAAAGGGAATCTTACCGAGCAATCAATAGCAAATCTCGAGCGAGAACTTAATATGGTAACTGCATTCATGAAGTCACGAGGCTTTCTCCACTTTGACGCACACTTTCATAATATTCTGGCAAGCAACGATCACGTCTATTTTGCCGATTTTGGTCTAGCGATGAGTCATAAATTCGATTGTTCTCTAGAAGAGATGACTTTTTTTGAAAAACATAGCAGTTATGACCGATACTATGTCGTCTCGGAGCTCGTTAAGAATGCAATCGCCGCAACAGTACACGAAGGAAGCGAAGTTTTATTGAATGCGTATCTATCAACTGAGAAAATGACAACTACGCTACCATCTGCTGTGGCATCAATCGCAGAACGATATAGGCCAATTGCAGTTCTAATGGACAAGTTCTTTCAAGGTCTTCGAAAAGAGTCCAAAAGCACACCATATCCAGAGGCTGAGCTCTCACGAGAATGGGCTAAACTTCAGGATATGTAGTGAACTCGGACGCGAAACGGAGATGAGAAGTTCACATGGAAAATCCTATTTTTAAAACCTTTGTGATTAAATCCGCTGCCTCTGGTTATCCCAGTGTTTAGTCGGAGCCAATTGTTGATTTTAGCAATAACATCAGCTATATTTTCCCGTAGAGAGGCTAAATTTTCTGCCCGCAAATTTTTTAAATATTCGCTCCAAAAATTTTGCATCCGGATCATTTCATCTTCTTCATAGATGATCGGAAAATAAGCTCAGTTTCTCGGTTCTCAAACACTATACGGATGATCCCTTCGAGTTTATTAAAAGAGGGGATTGTCGTTGAGGAGATATCGAATAAATGTCATGAAAATCTTTCATGCGACTATTAAATGATCCGGATAGATAATCGTCTCTAATTTTTCCGTAAAAATGAACTCTTTGGGATAGCAAGGCAAGCTGATACTTCCCTCAAAAAGATCTCCTTTGGAAGATTTGGTAAGAGGAATCGCATATTCAATTGGCTCGAGAATGTCACCAAAACCGATGTCGATTTTAACTTTATATCTTGTTCGGCCGAAATAGGCCATCATTGAGACCTCTACTCCTGGAAATCCCATATGCGGGTGGGCAAGTATCATTTTTCCGTTATCCGCAATTGCAACATCTGTGAATCCAGTGCGGGTGGTAGATTCCTGACGTTTATCTTCAACTTATTTTCAGGTTTCCTTAAAATTCGATAAATTGAAGCCTCTCCCATTAAGTTGCTTAGCCACGCTAGCCTTTGACATATCACTCATTACAAGGTTGTGGATAGTCAATCCAAGTGGCGGCTGGTGATGCTGTTAGTTTTGCCCGATGGTAAAACTTAGCGGATGTTTTTGGTCCACTGGGCTGCGAATAATAATTACCAGATATATCACATTAGCAAACACCAGTAAATCATTAGTCATCCTTTAAATGAATTCTAATTTTTAGACTAGATGATAAGTGCGCTCCAGCTTCTCTAATGACTTCTATTGGATCACCCTCGATCAATTCGAAAGTACCTTGCAGAATATTTGAGGCTATCAGCAATAGGGTTTCGGTTATTGCAAAGTGTTTGCCAAGGCAAGGGGTAAGACCTCCCCCAAAAGTTTTTTTAACATCATGAATTAAGTCGCCATTATGGAGAAAACGTTCAGGGTTGAACTCATTAGGATATTTTCCTACTAAATTGCAATCACGCAAGCGGTGATAATGATCGATAAAATAACTGTAGCTTCCAAAGTCTGTGTGCACGTTACGCACCTGAATAGGGATGGGTGAACGAGCCGCAAAAATTCATAAAATACAGCATGAAGCCTACTCAATTTGTGCAGTGTTTCGAAGTCCAAGTCCTCTAATGCATATATATTAGCAAAATGGAGTTCTTTAAGTAGTTTTTTCTGTTCATCCATATTTGTGGCTAAGTGCCCAAGTGATTTTTTTCGCATATTCATATACATCAAATGTTGATGAAATGAGTTAACTTTAATAAATATTCTATTATTATTAAGGTTAATCTGTTAAAATTGGAAAAAACAAACAAATATGGTTCAATAATGATCACGCCTAACTTTAATTCAAATAAACCTTCCTTTAATTCAAATAAACACCCTAATAAGTTGTCAAAATTAATTGGTCAAAAATTAGAAATTACTCATTTTATTGGCTGCTTAGCTTCTTGTAATCCCGAAAGCCTCCGTACTTTTAAAGACTTAGCTGAAGCAATAAATAAATTTTCACTGATTTGCTCTGAAACTTATGCTTCAATCAATTGCAATTTAGTCATGAACCTAATCTTAAAGCAGTTTCCTGACCCTTTATTGGATGGCATCAGAGAACTTATCTCTAACGCCAATGATGCCAATCAAAGAAAAATCAAAATGACCGGAAGGAATACTCTCTTGGGTGTGAAAATTGAACTCGAAGATGATACACTTTCAATAACAGATGAAGGCGATGGAATTGGATTTTCTAATTTACGGAAATTCTTTGTTCCAGGTTGTTCTTCTAATAAAACTCTTTCGGATATAAATGAAGGCATTCAAAATGTCACCGGACGCTTTGGCCAAGGTTCGTTTGCAGCCTATTTTAGTCTAATTCCTCCGAGTTCTGTTGAAACGATCCAAAAATTAGAGTTTATCGAGGGTAAGGATACTCTAAAATTGATAATTACCTGCCTGATCGATGGAGTGCCCCATCAAGTAACCTCGACATCTCGACGTTCGGACCAAGGGCCAAAATTCGAGACTTCATACGAACCTCTTGTCAAACCGGTTAAAAGGAAAATTTCCGTCCACTCATGGCGCGAAGGGGATGAAGCTATAAAAATGAAATTCTGTGAAGTTAAGGATCAAATTTTATTAGATATGGCCTTTGAGCCAAAAAAAGAAATAGGAACCATATATAAAATCTCCTCACCGGTTATTAAAGCTAATGAAAGTAAGATTACAGACCACATAAAAAAAGTTTTTAAATCCGTCAGTTATCCAATAACATTAAATGGAATTTTAATTAATGATACCATCGGCAAAAAATTGAACTTTGATGGTGGATATCTTTCATTCACTCCTATGGATGAAAGATATAAAGAGAATGTCAATGGTCTTTTACGTATTTGTGAAAGCGAATGCCTTATCCTTGATTTCCCTCTGCAAGATTTTCTTGTGCCCAAAGAAGTGACGATCAATTTTGATCGTCTTGCGTTGTCTCAGGAACGGGCTAGCATCGACTTTAAGAATTCTCAAACCCTTGTAGAGATGGAATCGCTCATTGAAACAATTGTTCAAGGTGTCAGCTTATCCTCTTTAGAGAGAAATGCCTTGTTAAATGCTCTCAGTCCAATTATTGGTTCTAATCGGTTTAATCTAACAAATAAAATCTGTGTTGCCGTTTCTATTGAAGAGAAAGAAAAGCCTTTGACTTCTAACAAATCACAAGAGAAACCTTCTGAAGTAACTGAAATTCTGAAAAGTAACGAAGACAAAAGCCTCTATTTGAATCCTGTTTACTTTACACCTAACGACCGACCGACCTTTTTTGAAGGGAAAAATTATTTTCTTTATTCCATTTCTTCATCTTCAGAAGAACCCCTAACTGTTTTAAAAAAAGATGATGTATACCATCTTTTCATTAATGAAAAACTTTTTGTTACAGAACATCTTTTTGAATTTGAATTCAATCTTCATTTGCTGAACCTCTTGCTTAAGAATAAAGGCCATCTATTTTCCATTGAGGTGTCGGACGTCATAGCTAAAAAATGTGGCTTAACTAAGAAACTAAAAAAGATAGATAAAGAAGAATTATCCATACCTGAGGCCCCACTTCTGGATTGGGAAAGCTATGATAATGTTCCTAAAAGTGAAACGGCCTGTAATGGGACGGATTACTGCCTTGAATTCAGTTCAAAGTATTTTTACCCTCATAACGTAATCTTGCAACAAGGTTATGAGAGATATATGGCGCAAACCTTATTAGAAAATTTTGATGCGAAATTTAATCATGAGTTCTTCATAAATAAATCCACTCAAAAAGAATTAGAATTTTTTATAGAAAATCAATTAGCCGAAGATTTACAAATGATTCAAAGATATTGGACTAATCCAAAATCGATTAAGCATCTAAAATATTTTTGCGATATTTTAGTGTCCAAAGATGAGTCATTTTCACATTTTCGGGAATTCAAAGATCCTTTATTTTTTAAATTTTTAGAAAGTTTTTTTTATAGCGATATAAAAGTTAAGAATTTACATGAACTCATTTATGAGTTTTACATTTTTTGTAGAAGTAAAACTGAAGAAGAGAAAAATGATTATTTATTATTCTTTTCTTATAGTAGTTGGCTTGAAGTTTCTGATGATTCTTTTATTGAAAAATTTAGGGAATATAGGAAGGTCTGTGAAAAGATTTTGCAAATCATTACCATTTGTAATTGTAATAGTCGTTCACTTAAAGAGAATATTTTTAAAAAATGGTGGCAAAATTTAAGCGTTAATGCAACTAACTCAGAAAACAATTTTGAAATGCTTTGCCAAATAGCTTTGCGCCTATCTGACACATCTGCGGCTAAATACTTCTTAAGCGTTATGCATAATTTACCCCACTTAGAACATTTTGAAAGACTTTCACAAAAGCAATTAGAGAATTTTTTCAACTCACTATCTAGTTCTTCTGACTATCTGCATAAAGATATGTCTATCAAAGATTATGAAAATATTCATTGGCTCTGTCAGAATAATGAAATGAGTAAACCTGCAATCTCTAAATGGGTTGAATTATACTGTATGGGCAGTACTGTAATGTTTTTAATTTTCCCAAATCCAAAAACTGGAATTCTAAAGGAGCTGATTGATTCATACCTAAATTTAAAATCCTTAGATGATCTTGAAGATCTATCTCTTATAGTCCAAAAAATGACATTCTTCCTATTAAACTGGATTAAATTGAGTAATCTATTGCAATTTTTATGTGATTTTGAAAGGGGAAATAAGGAATTATTGTCTAAAATGGAAGTGGAAGAAAGAAATCAATTCATTATTGAGCAATTATTATTGTTAGATGTAAAACAATATAAATTTATTAGCATTCTAAATGACAGTGAAACTCTTGAATATTTAGTAGAAAGTTATAATATATTTAGAAAAACAAATGATTCGGAATATAATGAATTTTTCCGAAAAATTTGGGAGAGGTTAGGATGGATTTCTACACCTATTCGTCCCTTTATTTATGCATTAATAAAAAAAGAAAATTTAATCCATGCTAATTTCATCTGGCCTATTGAGTGGACAAAGAATAATACGCTTTTAATGCATAAAGATAAAGATATTATTGAACTTCTTGGCTCTGAAGAAGTAGCAGAAGGTCGTTTAAGGGGCGTTGTAGCACAAACGACTGAAAAAAACATGTTTGTCAAAGAATTTTGTAAAAATAGTTCTGAAGCGGAAGCTTCTGAAATTCGTTTTGAAGTCCATAGTAACGAAATGAATCAGACAATTGTTTCAATTAAAGACAATGGCAAAGGGATGGATTTGAATGATTTAAAAGTTTTTAAAACTCCAAACTATAGCACAAAATCTCAGAATGGAAACTTTGGGCAGGGTGCTATGACAGGCCTTGCGGGTTATGATGAAATGGTCGTTACGACCTCTAAAGATGGTGTTAATGCTTATCAACTAGCCATTAAGAAAACACCTCAAGGGCTCGTGTTTCAAGTTGTAAATTCAGACATTTCACATCCTATTGGTACGACAATTTTGTTAAAAAAGGAACACGGACAGGTTCTCGTTGATTTGGTTAACCTTGAAGCAGAATTGGTTTCGAGTTGTCAATATTTTAAAGGAATTGAAATCTTTTTTCAAAATGCCCCTATAAATAAAGAGAGTAAGCTTATTGTTCTTCATGAAGAAATTGAAGATGGAATCCAAGTCCAATTAGGAAAAGGTGAGGAAGGAATTTACTGCAATGATATGAGAATGTCTTCATTAGGTGATGAGTACACTTCAATTCTTCCGAAGGGTGCTAAAGAGATGCTTGAAGATAATAAAGTCAAATTACGCGTTTTTCTCCCCCATACAAATCAAGTGATGAATCGAAATTTTCTTTTAAAAGAGAATTCCGCTCTAGAGAAAATTCAAGCACTAATTTTTTCGGCTTCTATTAATTACTACGTTAAGCAATGGGTAGTAGATGAGAAAGTCAATGAAGGGAATAAAGAAAAGAAAGAAAGAGAAAGTGAAGATGACGGTTTTCTTAAAGTTGTATCTGCTGACTATTGGGATAGATTGGACCGGCACAGGAAGAAGCCTAGTGAGGAATTGCTTCGAACTATTGAGGCCATCCAAAAACGTGACTGGAGCCTATTTACAAAAAACGAAGACTACAAACAAAAGGAACAGTTAGTACAGCATAGCCTTAATTTTTTTAAGGTGCTTAAGGACTCCCATGAGCTTTCTTTTGATAACAATGATAAATCAAAATGCATTGAAGATATGTTAACGACTGCATTAATCAAAGAAGAAGAGCGTTTGAGAAATCAGTGGCTTCAAAGCTTGAAATCTAAGTTTACTGAACCATTGGCATTTGTCGATTTACTTGTCAATTATCCGTTAAATAGGGATGGACTCACTTTTATGAAAATACGTTCATTTCTAACAAAAGTTCTTTTTGAAGAAAAGATAGTGAATTCTAAGGGTAGCTTTGATGACGAATATCTTGAGAGTTTAAGTGAGTTAAAATTAGCCGAAATTATAAAATATTGTGTGGAAAAGGTTGGCAAAGAATTTGGGGATGACAGCAATAAGATTTTAGCTAGGATGAGGAAGAGTATAATATTTTACGGTAGATCTATCATAGTCAAAAAGGATATAAAATTACCTGAAATTGAATCTTGGCAAGAAAAATCCTTAGAGAAGTTCTTTAAAAGTATTGGATCACAACTAGGCATAAAGATAGATATAGAATTTTATAACTTGCAAAATGGTGCAAAAGCGTCAGGGCAAACGCATTATAAAAAATTTTTCAAAATATTTTCCCGATACTGTGATGATATAAGTGCTTGGAAGCATTTCCTTTCAATTGATTTTTTAGAGGAGAGATC
>JACDDG010000029.1 GCA_013817115.1 Parachlamydiaceae bacterium
ATTTCCCTCTTCTCACATAGCCTTCCCATAAAATTAAAAATATGATAAGGTGAGGCCAAAACTATATTATGCAAAAAAAAGCTTCGCAGGAGCGTGATCAAAAAATGGAAAGATATCCAAGCAACGAAAAGAGTGGACCAGAGATAGTGTCCATGTTCCGCCAATCGATTGCGCCCTACAGCAAAAAGCTTGTTGCTTTACACCCACATCTTTATGGGAGCCTCTATCGAAGAGCCTCTGAAATACAGGCCCTCGACAAAATTTTAGTTCAACTTAGAATTGTGGCAGAAGAAGCTAAACGTCATCAGTACAATCAATTACCCCCTATCTTGGAAGCCATTAAAGATGCTCTTGATGGCCATTCTGAACTTTCCTGGTGGACTCTTTTTACAACCTCCATTGGATATGCCTTTGGAACCTCAAATAATCAAACGACTAATGCCGAAGAGGCTCAATATCTGACGACTATATCCGCCCTTTTGACCCAAATTATCAGGGACTACCAGTCTACCAATACAAAATTGCTTCTTGAAGTACGCTTAACAACCTTAGGTGTCGACGCACGACTCGTTGAGCTTGATAAAATTCCTGAAGGGGTTCAAGAGGTAAACGAAACATTTGCCTACCTAACATCGGAATTTGAATTATTATCGAAAGAACTTGAGAAAATTTTACTATTGGCAAAAGTAAGTTGGAATCAGGATAGCAAAACATTTCTTCATTATATTTCCAAAACCAATAAGCTTATGTCTATTGCAGAAAACATTGAACAAACAGATCTTGCGACTTACTTACAATTTGAACGAAGCGGCGATATCCAACTACTTGAGACAAGCATCGGAAATATCTTAAAAGAATACACTTTGCCAGAAAATTCTACCGAAATGAATGCTTGGCAACTTCCGCAATTAAACACCGTTTTTGAATTATTCAATCATTTTCCGGATTTAATTCTTTTGGTACCAGCTAAAGAGCTTAGTATTCTACTGCAACAAACGGAAAAACTTTTCATCGCCGATCCCAATTTCGATAAAAAAAGGCCCAATATTTTTTTTTCAGCCACTCTTAAACACTATGTCAATTTTACAAATGACATCTGTAAAGAGCAATTCGAACTTTTGCTCGGTATCAGTAAAGGAAACAAGATAGATAGGTCTATTTCGAAAGACATGCTTTTTCATTTGAAAAATTACTTCATGAAAGAAAATGATTTACATCACATCTGCACTTTGGTTCTTACTAGACAGAAAGAACCCATGGGAGTGCAATGCGATCCTGCACAAATTCAAAAAGAAACTATTAGTCGAATGGTGGCCTTATCAAATGCTTCACAGCCGAAAGACCTCGACCAATTTCTCAAAAGTTTCTCTAATGAGCAAAAAGAGAATCAGTATTTCCTAATTCAAGAAATTATAATGGAGCAATTCATTCGATGGCGCAAAGCCGGCATTTATTAAGGTAAAGTCGGGGAGGTTGCGAGATTGCAAAAAAGTCCAAGCCACGGTCAAAAAGGTTAGCAAAAGTAGAACATAGCAAAAATGTAGCACCATCATTCCGATGTTGAGTTCAACGTCGCCCCCAAACAAGCCCAAGCCGCCATCAAAATGCTAGCCGCCCTTATGCCTTTCCTGAGTCCCAAACGGGGGGTTATGTATACGACTATAAAATTATAAATCAACCTCAAGAACATCTCGATTGTGTCTTGGACATATTTGAGGGCTTCGTTGAAACTCAACATCGGAATCATGCTTTTAACTCAATCTTTTTTTGAAAAAGATGTAGGATACCAACGATGCCTTTGTCTCTTGCAGCCCACATCTTTTTCAAGAGAGAACTGACTTAAGTCCCGATAGGGACGGCCCTGTTTGTCTTCCTGGATCAGTACCGTTTAGATTTGTGAAAAAGACTAAAACAGCTCTAACCAATATTCACGAAAGAACCTTAAATCCCAATGGAAACGGCTGGCTTGCCACAAATTATTTACGCAATTCTTCTACTAGAAGCAGGCGCCAATTGTAATGTAGCAAATTCTAGAGGTGAAAGACCCCTACACTTTGCTGCCCTCCTTGATACTGACAACTTGGTCGGTGCTCTATAGCGAAAAAGCATATATTAATGCATGGGACAATAATGGGTAAAACAGCTCTTGACTGGGCAATAAGTAAGAAGAAAAATGCGTGCATAAAATTGCTGTCTTCGCGCAACTCATCTTAATAAGCAAGAAGGTCTTTACTGCGCATTTTATTAGTGGAAACCTTATTGAAACTCTGCTATACTTTTGCTCATAACCAAGGTTTATTATGGCTAAAAAACGCACAGCTCGTCTCAATTCATTACTTAAAGAAGTTATTTCAGACGTAATTCGTAAAGATACTCGTAACCCGCATATCAATTCGCTACTGACAATTACGCACGTGGACATTACTCCAGATCTGCATTATGCGAAAGTCTTTGTAAGCGTCATCGGGACTGATGCAGTTAAGGAAGAAACTGTAAAAGCACTGAACAGTGCCGCCGGTTTTATAGCTGTTAATGCATCGAAACAAGTTGTAATGCGCTACTTCCCTCAACTGACGTTCAAGCTTGATGATAGTGTCGACACACAAATTCGCGTTGAAATGTTGCTTCAAGAAATCTCTAAAGAACAGAAAGCTCGCCCTCACACTGAAGAAGTAAGCGAAGATTTACTGGAAAAGGAAACTTCTGATGAACCATGAACATCGCTCTTCAGAAGGCATTTTACTTGTCGACAAGCCTAAGGGTAAAACTGCATTTGATCTGGTGGCTATTTTGCGCCGACGCCTCAATGTTAAGACTATTGGCCACGCCGGCACGCTCGACCCGATGGCTACGGGTGTTATGGTCATGCTTATCGGAAAAAAATACACAACTCAATCTAACCAGTTTCTAACTGAAGAGAAAGAGTACATTGGGCAGGTACATCTTGGAATTGAAACAGACTCCTATGACGCTGAAGGTAAAGAAGTTTCGACATCTCCAATTGTTCCGCCTGAAGAACAACTGATGCAGGCCCTAACTACTTTTCAAGGGGAAATTCAACAAATTCCTCCTATGTTCTCTGCAAAAAAAATCAATGGACAAAAGCTCTGCAATTTGGCTCGACAAGGAAAAACTGTCGAACGTCAACCTGTAACTTTAACTGTGAAGACTGAACTAATTTCGTATGCTTACCCTTTTATAGAATTACGCATTATCTGCAGTAAAGGCACTTACGTAAGAAGTATTGCACACGATTTAGGAAAATTATTAGGATGCGGAGCGCACCTTTCTGCTCTTGTTCGGACGCGCAGCGGTTCGAATTCCCTATCTGAATGCATCGATGGTGCGGGTCTTTATAGCGGAGATATCTCTTTACTAGAAATTGTTAATAACCTTCGAACCACTCCCCCAAAATAGTCTATGAAGCCTTCCGATTTTAAAATGCCGCTTTTGCGCACCAAAGGATTAAGTGTGATCAATGATCGCATTTGTCATTTAGCAAAATATGTCACACCAGAGTTTCCATTCAGTTTCCCTGCATGGAATCATCCTGATATCTTCGGCAATTCTAATCCTGTAAAAATTGAATTTTGCAGTGGAAATGGTCAGTGGATAGCACAAAGAGCTATTGACGATCCTTCTACAAATTGGGTTGCCGTAGAAATGAAATACGGACGTACGCGAAAAATTTGGTCCAAAATTAAAAATCTTGGGCTCAAAAATTTGTTTGTAGTAAATGGAGAAGGTGAATCAGCTTCACAACTTTATTTCCCCAAAAATAGCGTGCAAGAGATTTACATTAATTTCCCTGACCCATGGCCCAAACGTCATCATGAAAGACATCGCATTGTCAAAACATCATTTGTAAAAATTATGGCAGATCTTTTGACTGAAAATGGGACGGTTACTATCGTTACGGATGATCTCTTTTATTCTGAATGGACACTTAAAACCTTTAAAGATTCTCCGGATTTTATTTCTAATATACCTTTTCCGCATTGCACCACAGATTGGCAAAATTATGGAAATTCTTTCTTCGAAGCTCTTTGGCGCGAAAAAGGACGATCCATTATCTATCATAAATTTCAAAAGGCCATGAAATAGAAATTGGATTTGAAATGTGATAGGAAAAAAATTCGCAATAAAAATAGGAATAGGTAATAGGGAATAGTTGTAAAATGTTAAGCGATTTAAATAATCTGAATGCTGAAAGCGTTACAATACACTTGGATGCAACACAAAAAGCGACCTTAAATTGGGAACTCGCCATCCAAGAAGCATCACAGGCGCTTGAAAAAGGCTTGAAGATTATTTGGGAGCTAGATTTTGGCCTTTTTGATCGCCTTTTATACCCCATTTCTCATCCCCAGCAATTTTTATCGTTATGTTTAGCTATTGAACACTTCCGTAATGTCATTTGGGAGCCTTTTCAGCATTCGACTCTTGGCGTATTGGTTTACAAAGGTACATTTAATTCTCAAGAAATTTCTGCTTTAGTACATGAAAGAGCTTTGCAAAATTGGGTCCAAGAGCGCTTTGATTCTATCGAAGAATTCAGACTTGAAACAGGTATTGCTTTAGAGCAATTTGAGGCTATCGAATTGGCGACTTTTAGGGAAATACCTGAAGCGAAATTCTTGCTATCGCTATTTTGTCGTGATGTTGCATTAGATTACATAAAACAATTGGCTGGGCAATTGCCCTATGGGGTTGACCCCCTGATTAAATTGTCTATGGATAAAAACCTATCTTCTGCAGAGAAAATCATTTTCCAAAATGAAGAATGTTATAGGCCTTTAATATTTAATGTGGATGAAAACGCTCTTGGACGCTGCATCGGAAATGTCCATATTATTGGACATGCCGGACATGTTGGTATTTATCTTCCCCCTGTAAATAAATTTTCAACACGATGGAATTTATTATTTGATAACGCCATAAGATATTTTGTTGCAAATAACATTACGTTTCGTCTAATTTCCGATGAATCTCTTATCATGAGCCTAGAAGGGCTTGACGATCTTGTTATTTGTCCTTCAGCCATATCTTATTTAGGAAAAAGGCAATTGCAAGGTTTTTGCGCTGCAGGTGGCAGAGTTCTTTTACTTGAAGACACATCACTTGGGTTGTCGCATGAACTGTTTTTTGATGATTTTTGTAACGCTTGATTTTTTAGCTCCCCTTCAATCATTCTGGAACTAATATGGCGGTTAACTGCCTCTTTATTCTTTACAAAAAAAATAAACTCAAAGAAGAATGAAATAAAGTTAACACTTTCATAGAAAATGGCTACTGCTAAATGGGGCACATATGTACAATTGGATTGCAAGCTTCAAAAAAAACCTCTCAAAATATGTTATTTTTTTGATAGTCTTTATTTTTGGTTTCCCACTATTAGCTACAGCTGTATTGCTATGAAAGGGTCCTAGTACACCATGTCGATTAAATTGTCGGTTTTTGCTGCGTGAAAGCCCCTGCGATTAATTAAAAAAAACAGGTCATTATTATGTGGACCTGTTTTTTTAAATTCAATTGCGGGGCTTTGACGCTAGCTAAACCCGACAATTTAATTGTCGAAAATTTTAATTTGAAAGCTATCGAGGTTTGAAAATTCGAAAGTGGCCTTATGTTGCATTATTGGATTACTTTCGATTTCTGAACCCGGAAGCTTTGAAATTAATAATTTAAAAAAATTTTAATCGAAGGGTGCACGGGTGTTTGTGTGCGCCCAAAAATTTGAAATGTTAGCTCCACTAGGGAATTACAGATCCCTTAAAAAAGAATCATCCTTAAACCCTGGGTAATATGTCTACTATACCTGATTATCATCAACATGAAGAATTTCAAAATCGTTTGCGCAAAAGCAAAGAACTTCGTGCTCTTGGCATTAACCCCTACCCTCACTCCTATGCACCTTCCCACAGTGCAAGCGAGCTCAATCAGTGCTATAGCGATGCTTCGATTGGTCACAGTGAAGAAGCCGCTTTAGGACAAACTCCGTTGGTTAAAGTTGCAGGTCGCTTAACCCTTTTCCGTTCGATGGGGAAAAATGCGTTTGCTCAGCTTAAAGAAGGCACTGAAACCATTCAAGTCATGTTCAACCGAGACTTGACAGCATTTGATGGATACTCACCTGATTTTCACCAAGGAGATGAGGCTACTACTCCACTAAAACTAATCGAGAAAAAAATTGACCTGGGTGATATCCTCGGGGTCGAAGGGCATCTATTCCGCACTAATAAAGGTGAGCTGACAATTTACGTCAAAAAAGTTGAGCTCTTGTGCAAAACACTACTTCCTCTGGCAGATAAGCATGCAGGCCTTTCCGATAAAGAAACCCGCTATCGCAAGCGTTGGCTCGATCTTATTTCAAATGACGACGTTGCAAAAACATTTAAATTACGCAGCCAAATTATTAAACTTGTTCGCGATTTCCTCCACAGTCACGAGTTTACTGAAGTGGAAACCCCAGTTCTTCAAAGTATTTACGGTGGTGCAGAAGCTAGACCATTCGTTACGAAACTAAACGCTTTGGATCAAGAGATGTTCCTCCGAATATCTCTAGAAATCCCACTTAAAAAACTGATTATCGGAGGCATGAATCGCGTGTTTGAAATCGGTCGAGTCTTCCGAAACGAAGGTATTGATCGAACTCATAATCCCGAATTTACAATGATGGAAGCCTACGCGACCTATTGGGATTACAATGACATGATGCGTCTTACAGAAAATCTTTTTGAACATTGCGCATTGGCTATTCATGGAACTACAATAGTTTCAGCAAAAAATCCGTCGAATGACGAGATTGTCGAGATAAATCTTAAGGCTCCATGGAAGCGCATGAATATGAAAGAATGCCTTTCTACTTATGCAAAAATTGAAGTTGATGACATGACAGATGAAAAAATGTCACAACTTTTGTTGGCTAGTGGTCACATTGATCCTAAAAAGTTGAATGGGCTATCGAGAGGATTGCTTGTTGCAGCCCTCTTTGAAGTTTTTGCTGAACCGCATCTTATTCAGCCTCACCACGTAATCGACCACCCCCATGAAACAACGGTACTATGTAAAGAACATCGCAACCCTGAAAAGAAGGCAGAGGGGCTTATTGAGCGCTTCGAAAGCTTCATCATGGGCCAAGAGGTGTGTAATGCCTACACTGAATTGAATGATCCGGAGCTGCAACGCTCTCTTCTTACAAAACAAGCATCTCGTAGAGATGCCGGAGATGAAGAAGCTAGTCCATTTGATGAAGAGTTTATTGAAGCGATGTGCCAAGGAATGCCACCAACTGGTGGCTTGGGAATCGGTATGGATCGAATGGTCATGATTTTGCTCAATGCTTATTCAATTAGAGATGTTTTATTCTTTCCTTGGATGAAGACACACTAATTCGAGCAAATTATGAAATTGATCCATGTAGCATTTATAATTCGTCCTCGTACAGGAAAAAACACGTTGTATTAGCGCAAAGTGGCGGAGCAATTGTACGCATTGGTTTGAAGAATCAAGCGATCAGATCGGAAAAGAAATCGAAATGGAAAACTGAGTGCTCAAACGATTGAGGAAGCGATGCGCTTAGCGCATCGCAATCTCAAAGAATTCTCATTTAACACGCTCAATTGTGGATTTTGTTAAACACTTCCGGAGCGTGATGGGCATGGTATCAACGCTCCATTTTGGCAAATGGCCGCAGTGCTCCGGAGGAGTTTATTTTGATGAAGAACTTGGGCACAACTGTTTTGTGCAAAATATTTCTTAAGGCTCTAAAAATGTGGCGACAAAATTTAACTCTTTAAAGAACAAAAAAAATTTAATTGAGCGACGGGCGTTTGACAGATATCACCCCCATTTCTAAAGGAGCTTGTCCAACATGTGGGCGCCCTTTAGAAAACAAAACACATTCCGACCACTCACCGGGTGCATCAACCTCCGGCATTGGAACCGCTGTGACTTTAGTCGCCGGACACCTGCCTCAAGACGATCAAGTTCAATTTGCGATTGGACTCTACAAAATCCTGCACAAAATTGGTCAGGGGGGAATGGGAGAAGTTTTCCTAGCCTACGACACCACATGCGGCAGACGCATAGCGCTTAAGCGAATTCGTAGCGACCTTCTTTCTCATCAGCAAATGCATCGCCGATTTTTAAAAGAAGCTCGCATCACGAGCCAATTGACTCATCCTGCGATTATTCCAATCTATAGCATTCACGATGAAGAGAATCTCGTTTACTACACAATGCCCTATGTAGAGGGAAAAACTTTAAAGCAGATTTTACGCAGCGCTCGAACTTTTGAAAAAGAAGGCATCAAACCGGAAAATCATGAAGGCTCAATAACATCTCTTATTCGTATCTTTTTAAGTGTGTGCCAGGCCGTGGGATACGCGCATTCTAAAGGCGTTTTGCATCGAGATTTAAAGCCGGAAAATGTCATCGTTGGAAAATATGGAGAAGTTCTCATCTTGGATTGGGGCTTAGCTAAACTTATCCACAAAGATGGGCACCAAGAGAAAAAGAAGGAAGATTCAGAAAATGAGTTTTTAAGCGAACCAAAAGGGCATCATCCTTTTCATGCTTTGACCAATCTCGGGAAAGTTGTTGGAACTGTCCCCTACATGGCACCTGAGCGTGCCATGGGCGGTATTGCTACAACTCTAACTGATATTTATTCCCTTGGAATTATCCTGTATCAAATTCTAACATTACGTTATCCATTTTTTCGCAAAAATTTGAAGGAATTTCGCCAAACAATGCATAACGAGGTCTTATTAGACCCCTCAACGGTTGCACCACATCGTGATGTCCCGCGAGTTCTGGCTCAGATGGCTATGAAATGTCTCACAGTGGATACCACTCAACGCTATCAACATGTCGACCAATTTCTTCATGACCTCGAAAGCTACATAGAAGGCCGGGCTGAATGGTTTATGGCTGCTGAACTTGCTATCGACCGCAAAACCGACTGGGAATTTCAAGAAAATGTATTAATTGCCGAACATATGGCTATTACTAGAAGTATGGATGTTTCTGATTGGGTCAGCTTGATGATCTCTAAAGCTTCATTCGATGAACCAATTAAAATTGAAGTGGACATAAAGCTCGGGGAAAACGGTCATGGACTTGGCTTTTTGTTAAGCGTTCCTGAATCTGCTGAAAGGGTTCAAATCAATGATGGATACACTTTATGGCTTAGCTCGGATCTACATAATACCACAAAACTACTGCGCTCTACAGTCGAAGTATTTCACTCCTCCGATGTCATTTTAAAACGAAATGAATGGTACCACGTAAAAATCGAAAAGATTGACCGTCACATTCATCTGTATTTAAATGGTCAACTTCAATTCTCATATCTCGGCTTACTTCCAGTCGTCGGCACTCATATCGGATTGTTATCCCGAGATGCCGATTTTAAATTGACACCCCTAAAGGTTTTCGTAGGGGGACAAAATATTATGGTTAAATGCCTAGCTGTGCCCGATGCATTTCTTGCGCATAAAGATTACGTTACTGCACTAAGCGAATATCGTCGAATTGGTTCTTCCTTTCCAGGTAGAGCTGAAGGGCGTGAAGCGATGTTTCGGGCAGGGATTACATTGCTTGAACAGGCGAAAACTGCTGGTAAAGAAGATCAAGAGATTCTTTTTGAACACGCGTTTGAAGAATTTCAAAAGCTTCATGGAACACCTGGAGCTCCTTTTGAATATTTAGGTAAGGCATTGATTTATCAGTCGTTAAACGATCCGAATGAAGAACTCAAATGCTATGAACTTGCTTTAAGACGATATCCAGGACACCCTCTTATCGAGATGCTTAAAGAACATATTCTCTACAGGATGCACGAAAGCTCTCGCTCTGATAGAGACTTGACGTATTGTTATATTTTGCTTGTGACACGACATCTCACAGAAAAAACGACTTCACCTCCTGTAAAAAAACTATTGAACAGTTTAGAAAGACATTGGGAATTACTTTATTTCATTGAAGATATGCCTAAGACCGCTTTAGATGGATCTTTGAGAAATTTAAATTTTTCAATTCAATTGGCTTTTTGGCTAGCGAAACCACTTACGTTACTTGAGATTGCAACATCCTTACAAAAGATAGAAGATAATACCGACATTTGTAAAGGCAATCTTTTCTTTAGTCTAATTGAGCTAGGAGCTTTGAATGAGGCTGAAACAGTTATTGCGGATTTATATCTTGAAAGTTCAAGCGCTGACACATGCACAATTACAAGTGAAAGCATAAGTTCAAGCACAACAATGCAGGAACCTTTGCGGATTGTTTTACAAGCCAATCGTCAGGGATTGAGCTCAGTTGTTGAAAGTATTATGGGATGGGACAACAATAGCCTTAATTTTGCGCAAGAACGTGCAATTCTCTATCTTATGGAAAAAGCACTTGATGAAAATGAATTACAGAATCTGCAATTGCAATCAATTGTAGAGCGCTTTTCAGAAGTTATTTTATCCTCCTCAACGTTCCTAATACAAATGCACTGTTATAAGATATGGGCAGCATTACAGAATAATAATTGGAATGAAGCTGGAGAAATGCTTCGAAAACACTCCCTGGAAGAGCTTACACAAGAAATGAGCCTTTTGCACTTCCTTTACGGCTGCTGGCTTTATGTTGCTGAAGGAGCAGAAATTGCTTCTATCCATTTTTCTGGAGTGCTGGAAACAACGTACCCTCGATCATGGACCCTTTTTAGTCATTTTTATAATCGCAAGAATAGAGAAGACAAAGAATGGCATTTACAAGCATTTCAATGGGAGAAGCGACAATTCTACCGTCAAGCCAGCCTCTTCTATCATTGTGCGGGCAATGAAGAGGAAGCAAAGCTTTACAAAGAGCTTGTGAAGCAGGCAGCATGTTTTGAATCTTAGGGAATTAAGAGATATTTTAGCAAATGTCGGTCCTCCACGGCTTTCTAGCAGTCTTCAATGGTCCCAGGCTTCACTTAGGCCTCCGGGACTGCGCTTCAATCTGAGCTGTAACGTGTCAGCCCTCCGGAACTAATCTAAGCTTTCATTAGAGCCAAGTAGGGCAGGAAGCCCATCGTCAGGCCTTACCTGAGGATGACCCAAAAAGTTAGAGCCTCGAAGCATCTTCTCGTGCAATCTGATCGATTGCAAGAATATCCTGCAAATTTTTTACCGGAACAACTGAATGTCGAGACATCAAATTTTCCAAATTATATGCAATGTCCTTCCACGCAATTTGCTTGTCCAAAAATCGATTTACCAAAATCTCATTTGCCGCATTCATGTAACATGGCAGACTCCCCCCACACCGCACAGCGTCATAAGCTAGCTTTAAACAACGAAATTTATTCAAATCCGGAAGAAGGAACTGCAACGTATTGTTTTTGACAAAATCAAAAGCTTTCAAACTACCAATTGCCCTTTCAGGATATGTAATCGCATACTGTATCGGAATCAACATGTCTGTATCGCCCATCTGAGCCAACATAGAATTATCTATAAATTCAACCATGCTGTGAATGATTTGCTGTGGGTGCACAATAACTTCTATCTGGTCCAAAGGTACTTCAAACAACCAATGAGCTTCAATCATCTCTAATCCCTTGTTCATCAAGGTCGAAGAATCGATTGTGACCTTTGGTCCCATGCGGTAATTAGGATGATTTAAAGCGTGATCAATTGTGACTGTTTTTAATTGCTCATCTGTAAAATTCCGAAATGGCCCTCCCGAGGCCGTAATCAACAACCGCTTAACACTTTTTGAACTTTCACCTTTAAGACATTGAAAGATTGCGGTTAACTCGCTATCGATAGGAATTAATTCAACCCCGTGCTTACGCACTAATGACATTACGACCTCTCCACCTGAAACCAAGACTTCTTTATTGGCAAAGCCAATATTTTTTCCCGCTTCAATTGCAGCAATTGTAGGGACTAAACCAATAGCTCCGCTAATAGCGGATATTACTAGATTGGCCTTCGTGTGAATAGCAACAGCTTCCAAACCATCAATTCCACCAACAACAGGTATATGCGGAATGCGTTGTTGCAATTTGCGAGCTTGCTCTAAGTCATAAACTGCAACAAGTTCCGGATTGAACTCACGCGCTTGCTGCTCAAGTAAATCAATGTTATGCTTTGCGGCTAAGGCTACAATGCGCACAGAATTGGGACCTAAATGCCTAGCGACGGCTAAACAGTTTTTTCCAATTGAGCCTGTACTGCCCAAAATTGCAAGATTACGCATTTTTAATCCTTGTAAATCACTTATCCTATACAAGAGAGTTCAAATTTTGGATTTTGGCTTTGAGAAAGCCCCGGGATTAAGCGATCAACAACGACCC
>JACDDG010000392.1 GCA_013817115.1 Parachlamydiaceae bacterium
AAACCAAGCTCCTTATGCGGCGTATCAGTCTCGATGAGGAAACAATCGACCGGAGAGCCGTATGCGCTAGTACCGCCCGTGCGGTTCGGAGGGAGGGGTGGTGAAAGCCATTCCTACCTCTATCATTTCGAGATTTTATCACCATAAAATACAAGCCCCTGTCTAAGATTTTATGGATGAGATATTTTAGCAATGTGTCGGCCCTCCGGGGCTTTCAAAGGCCCTCAGAGGTCCCAGGCTTCGCTTAGCCCTCTGGGACTACGCTTCAGCCTGGGCTGTTACGTGTCAGCCCTCCGGGACTAATCTTAGCTTTAGAAAGTGAACCCCATATTATAATATTGGATCACTATTGCTAAGTAAACGAATGCAAAATTAGTCTAAAGGTACTTTTTTTTGGCTGGCAAATGACAAAAATTGCTCCAGCGCTGGAGAGAAATCTGTTTTCTCTAAATCAACTTCTATAATGTAAAAGTTACCTCGTTGGAAGAGGGCTGTTTTAAAAGCATCTTCGAAAGCGTATTCTGTAGACACCTTCACCCCTATACCACTATTCAAAAGCTGTGGTAACAGACTGTAATTCCAATTGTGGATGTCATTAAAGTCTCCCTCCAACAAAGGTCGTTCAGTACCATACCCATGATTGTTCAGTATAATAAAAATCGGATCTAAACCGTACCGTGCAGCTGTTGAAAGCTCTGTAGCTGTCATTTGAAACGCTCCATCGCCAACAATGCCTACGATTCTGCGTTCAGGTGCAGCTAATTGTGCCGCTACTGCTGCCGGTGTGCCAAAACCAAGTGAAGCAAAATAAGCACATGATAAAAATGAGTTCTCTTTTAACACAAATCGACTACTGCCAAAGAGACTATCTCCAAAATCTACTGCTACAATTTCATCTGTCAAAAGTGCAGAAATGCATTCAAAGAGTCGCGCAGAAGTCAATCGAGCACCATCCACTGGATTAAACTTTTTTTTGCGATTGATGGCGGGTGAGGGTTCGGGTGCAGCTGTTGCTGCAAGTGTAGTTCTAGTGTTAGTCGTCAATTTAAAATTGCTTTCAGCTAATGCTTGAATGAAATCGACAAAGTTGATTCCGTGATAACTTTGCCCGTCAATAATGATTTCAGATGCTGTCACGAAAATTTTGTGACGATGATTGAGTTTCGCGGTAAAAATTCCTGTATCGACATCAGACAAAATACCGCCAAGCATCAATAGGCAGTCTCCATTCTCAATCATGTTGGCCACTTCAGGTTGGCTCATTTTTCCTTGATAGACCCCGTAAAATAATGGATGGTTTTCATCGATAACCGTTTTGCCTAAAAGTGTTGATGCGATAGGCATGCTGTATTTAGAAGCGAAAGCCTGAAGAGAAGAAGAGAGGCGATACCGCAAGATTTCATGTCCCGCCCATATGACTGGTTTTTGGCATTTTTGAAGAATGCGCTCGATGTGTTTTAGCAGAGGTTCCATAGCGATGGCACGACTTAGAGGGGTACTATTTTCTGCAGAAAATTCATCTAAATATTCTTCGTTCTCCGCAAAGAGGGGGAGTGCAAGAGGTGCAGTTGCAATGTCCCTTGGGATTTCGATGTAAACAGGTTTTTTATGTTTCAGACAGTTCCAGAGAACTCGATCAATTTGAGATTTAGCTTCTTCAGGAGATGTCAAAACTGCTTGATCTACAGTAAAGTGAGAAAAAATTTCTAGTTGGGTAGTATCCATTTGGTGAAAAATAGAATGCTTGTTAAGCAGGTGATGAAGTATTTGCCCTTTAGAACAGTCGCTTAGACTAGGCGCGCCTGAAATTAGCACAAGAGGAGAGCTCTCTGCATAAGCTTGTGAAAGTGCATTTGTGATGCTGATTCCCACTCCATAGGTGATGCATGCAACTCCAAGCCCTTTTAAGCGTGCATAGGCATCAGCCATGTACCCAGCAGTGCTTTCACGTGTCGTGTTGACGTAATTAATTTGATGTTCTTCAATTAACTTGTCAAATTGTAAAATGTAGTCGCCCGGTATGCCGAAAATATGTTCGACTCCATGACCATATAATGCATCTAGAAGGTAGTTTCCTACATTGGTTTCAATAATTGACTTATCCGTCATCGGAAACTCCCTTAAAGATTTTATGAACTTTTGCGGGTGATTTTTGATTTTGATTAGAGAGGGAGTTGCAAAACTCATAAAGGCGATCTTTTGTACCTTTTCCGCGCGCTGACAAAAAAATATAAAAAGATAACGCTTAGGCGTTTATCGTTTTTATGTTTTTCTGTCAGCGCGCAAAAAAGCTCTCAAAAGCTCGCTTTTTCTGAGTTTTGCAACTCCCTCTAGAGTAAAAACATGCCAGATGACATTTCAGACACTGAAAATCAAAAAATCCACTCAATGAAGGTAAAGGTTGATGATTTTTGATATATCAATTAAAATTATTACTTGGCAAGTTTTTTTCCTGTAATTATTCTAATCTTTTGATGATCGATTGAGCCATATATGTTCACCATAACACTCATTTTTTTAAGAGAGGACTGCTCTAAAGTCCTAATGGGGATAACAGAGCCGTCCCCATTGGAACTTTAAGGCATTTCATTAATGATAAACTTGCTTCATCATAATTTTGCTATTCCACTTACGAGGTCAATTTCGATCTCTTTTACTAATAGTCCTTTAAGATCAATTATGGCTACGTTGCAAAGTGCGTGAATATTGATTGTGATGATTCCACTACCTTCTTGATGTCCCTCAAGGTTTCTTGTTTTAGAGTATATTTTTCCAAGAAGCTGGCATCCAATTTCTAATGCAGATGGCTTTGTAAACTTTCGATGAACCTCGTTGGGTTCATAAAAATTATGAAAAATGAAAACAGTGCAATTTGAAAATCAAAGTTAAAATAGATCTGATTAGGAATTAAAGTAAAAGTGAGCTATCAAGA
>JACDDG010000030.1 GCA_013817115.1 Parachlamydiaceae bacterium
AAGATTTGAAGTTGATGAATGGCTTGCAGAGGCGTTTAGATAATGTATAACCTTAATAAGGAAACTGCTATGGAAGAGAAACAGAATCACTTACAGAGGGGAAATTCGAAGAATTTCTGACACGCCAAAGGCACAGAAGAGTAACCATCTAGATTTCATTTCAAATGAATCCATTCACTTTAAAAACACATGCTAAAAAGGTTCATTACAAAGGTAAGCGTAATGTCACTTTCATTTTTTTTTAACCGCAGGAGCTTTCTATTCTTTTTTAGAAAGCATATAGAGTTAAGATTGGTGCCCGAAGACACTTTACAGTCCGCATGATATCGGTATAACAATCCAGACTGAAGCGTAGTGCAGGAATGCGAATTTATAGAATTGAAGGTGTAATTTTGACGATATTCTAGCCAAGTTTGTCCTCCATATTTTTTAGTAAAAAAAATATGGAGGAGGTGGGATTCGAACCCACGGTACGCGTTAACGTACACACGCTTTCCAAGCGTGCTCCTTAAGCCACTCGGACACTCCTCCAGAAGAGACAATATTAGTTTACATGAATGCACATTTACAGTTCAAGCTAAAGATGCAATAGAGTACAATGAATTTAAAGTAATCAAAGGACTGCAAATGGCCCGAAATTTTCTCGCTTTATTTTTCTCCCTATTAGCGTTACTAAATATAAATCTATCGGCTAATCCTACCCAGGCCACGGCGATTCCCTATATCCTAGTGAGTGTTGCTCCGGACAAATTTTTTGTAGAGAAAATTTCCGGAGATACCGTTAAAGTTGAATTGATGGTTCCTGCCGGAGCTAGCTCACACACTTTTGAGCCTACACCGAAACAAATGCTAAACGCCAGCCATGCTGACATCTGGTTTCAAATAGGAGAAAGTTTTGAAACTCGTGCAAGCAGAGCTCTTCAAGGGCATAATCCTAAATTAACTCTCATTGACTTGCGCAAAGGAGTCGATCTCATCATTGACGAAGAAGGAGGCGGGTGCCACTGCTCCGCTCATGCCAAAGAATGCTGCGTTGATCCCCATTTTTGGTTAAGCGCTAGACAAGCCAAGATTCAAGCGCGCACGATTGCCGACGCGTTGACTCAGCGCTACCCCCAACATGCGCAACTTTATGCAAAAAATCTTCATTCATTTATTCAAGAATTAGAGGAATTAAACAAAGAGATCGAAGCGAAGCTAGCCCCCTTACAAAATCGCACCATCATGGTATCCCACCCTGCCTACGCCTACTTTTGCCGAGATTATGCCCTTAAGCAATTGTCTATTGAATTTGAAGGTAAAGACCCCTCTCCACGACAATTGACAAACGTGCTAACACGTGCACGCCACGCCGGTATCAAAACTGTTTTTATTCAAATGCAATATAATAACAAAGGAGCGTTACTTATCGCTAAAGAGCTTGGCGCTAAGGTTGTAACTCTTGATCCTTATGCAGAAGATTATTTTACCATGATGCGCGAAGTGGCTTCCCATTTTGCGGCTCAATAGTTATAGGTAAAATATGGACAACACAAACCCTAATCCAATTTGTTGCGAAAATCTCTCTTTTGCCTACGATGACACATCCATACTCAAAAATATTTCGTTCACTATATATCCTGGTGAATCTGTGGGTATTATTGGGCCCAATGGTGGAGGAAAGACAACCCTTCTTAAGCTTATCATGGGATTTCTAAAACCAACTACTGGAAAAATTTCGCTGTTTGGTTCTAGCCCCCAACAAGCAATTAATGAAATTGGGTATGTCCCCCAAGTAATGCGTTTTGACCGACAATTCCCCATTTCGGTTTACGAGCTAGCCCTATCCGGTAGACTTTCAAGGCTCCCTTGGTATGGTGTATATAATAAAGAAGATCATCAAATTACAAATGACATTCTTGAAAATCTCGAATTAACACCATTTAAACATTGTGCTTTTGGCACCCTTTCAGGAGGACAAGCGCAAAGGGTCCTTATCGCTCGCGCTTTGGTTTCGCAACCTAAATTGTTGCTGCTTGATGAACCCACTGCCAATGTCGATGTCAAAGCTGAAGCCAAAATATATGAACTGCTAAAAGAGCTGCGTGGGAAAATAACCATTGTCATGGTAACACATGATTTAAGTACCGCCATTGATCAAGTTCAAAGGGTCTTATGTGTTCAGAAGACACTATTGTCACTTCTTCCCGAAGAGGTTTGTGAACATTTTGCTCTTGGACTATACCACAAGCCCTTAATTAATCTGGATAAAAAACTATGATTTCATTTTTTGAGGCATTGACCGAAAACTCACTTCTTCTTGCAGCTTTAATTGCAGGCTTAGCGTCTTCTGTTGTAAGTGGAATTATTGGCTCTTATGTTGTTGTTAAACGCATTGTATTTATCAGTGGTAGCATTTCTCATTCTGTACTGGCCGGCATCGGATTCTGCTTATGGCTTGAACGCACACGAGGAGTAGAATGGGTTTCTCCGCTTTACGGAGCACTTGCTGCTGCGGTAGCCTCTGCAGTTATTATCGGCTGGATCCGCATCAATTATCGTCAGCGAGAAGATTCTGTAATAGCAGCCCTTTGGTCTATTGGTATGGCTATCGGGGTACTCTTTATCTCACAAACACCCGGATATAACGTTGAACTTTCAAATCTGTTAGTTGGTAACATCTTGTGGGTGACGCATACTGACTTATACACTCTTATTGCGCTTGATATCATCATTCTAGCTACAGTTTTGTGCATGCATAAACGTTTTTTAGCTATTTGCTTTGACGAAGAGCAAGCGCAACTTCAAGGTTTGCATGTCAATAGTCTTTACATGCTGCTTTTGATTTTAATCGCTCTCTCCATTGTTTTACTCATACAGGTAGTGGGAATCATCTTAGTGATGACAATGCTGACAATTCCTCCGGCGATAGCAAATCTCTTTACAACTAGTTTATCGAGAATGATGATCGGTGCCGTGCTGATTAATTGCGCTTTTTGTGTGAGTGGAATGGACTTAGCTTATTATATGGATTGGCCCGGTGGGGCTACAATTGCTCTTGTAGCAGGAATAAGCTATGTTGTTTGCCTACTCCCTTGGGTGCGTCGTTTGTTTACACATGCAGGAAATCTGTATTTGCCCACCTCCTTGAATTCAAGCCTGGTTAAATCCTTCAAGCATGAAGGAAAGGATGGACCTTATGATTCGACGCATTGACCTTTTTATGCCGCTTCGCAGTCAATATGGTGTTTTGCATTATTTCACTCAGAAACTCTACGAGGCTCTTTTGCGTGCCGGAGTTAATTGTCGTATTCTAGAAGCTGAAAAGCAAAATCCACGTCCTTTTTTAACTCAGCTTTTTAGCGATCCACCGGATTGCACACTTTCTTTCAACGGAGTTCTCCCCGATGAAGAAGGCCGCTTTTTGTGTGAAATGTTTAAGATTCCCCATGTTTGCATGTTAGTTGATTCACCCCTTCAATTTATACCTTTGGCGCAAAGCACCTATAATATTATAGAGTGTGTGGATCGTGGAGCCTGCCGGTTTTTTAAAAACTTGCAAAATAAGGACACTCTCTTTATCCCACATGCTGCAGATCATGCTCTAACTTATTCAAGCAAGGATGAGCGCCCGCATGAAGTAGTGGTATTAGCTTCATGTATTGATTATGAAGAAATCGCAGAAAACTGGAAAGCTCAACACCCGAAACCCTTATTGGACGCAATTTTAGAAGCTGCAAGAATAACTCTTGCAGATCAAAAGACATATTTTGCTGACGCTTTGGTACAAGCAGTAGATACTTGCATTAAGAAACATTCTGAAATCGATATTCAAGAGATCGATTTTATTACCATTCTAGATGAACTTGAAGCATATATTATCGGTTACGATCGTATGAGTCTTATAAGATCAATCTCCGATGCACCTATCGACATATATGGAAATACTAAAGATCTATGGCAAAAATATGTTGGCAATCAATCTAATTGCATCGTGCACGACTCCTTACCTTTTGAAGAAGCTTTTAAAAAGATGAAAGAAGCTAAGATTTTATTAAATAGCTTCATTGTGACCAAGGAAGGGGGCCATGAGAGGATCTATTCGGGGATGTGCTGTGGCGCAGTAGTTATTACCAATGAAAATGGTTTCATGAAGGAGACTTTTGAAGATGGAGAGAACATTGTTTTTTATACTGAGCAAACCCTAGATATCATCAACAACAGAGTCAACGATCTGTTAACGAATGAACCTAAACGCGCTGCCATTGCTAGAGCAGGCTCTAAAGTTGTTCACGAACGCCACACATGGGACCAGCGGGTAGAAACATTGCTGAAAGAATTGGAGGCACTTATTGTGCCGCCTAATAAGTTGTAGTGTACAAGAAGCGGATAGCAAGCGTAGAACGGGGCAAAATAATATGGGGCTGTTTTTGATCGCTTAATCGCGGGAGCTTTCTCTTTGCCAAAAACCAACATTTGAACGCACTTCGGTATAATCACTTCAATGCCGGAGGCCTTTTTATCTGTCCTCCGAGTCTCGCATCCGCTCGTAACTCCGACCTGGCTGTAATATGCCGACCTCTTCGGGCCTCAGCAGCATGGTGTAAGTCGGCACTTTTCTTAGACTCTAAGAACCAAAGCTTTTATTTTCATTATTTAAAACCAAACATAAAAACAAACAACTATTTGCATTTATTCAGAAATTAGGTTACTATTCTTACATCGTCTTTCTAATAATTAAAGGAATAATAAATGTTTTTAGAACAAATACATGAAACCTCAAAGTTCAATATTAATAATCTCAAAGAGCGCAATTCTGCCAGAACTAGTACTGCCGGCCAACTCCTATATGATGTAGCTATTTCAACATTAAAGGAAGCGGCAATTGCTGCAGCTATGTCAACAATAACATGCCTTTTTGTTGCAACTAACGGAATCCCTCTTTTAATTACAACTACAATAGCCTTTGTAGCATTGAATGCAATAATTCGATCGGTTAGGGCTATTTTGCTGTACAAATTGCATCAGCTGGAACAAAATTATCCAACGGATGATTCATCTATCTACTTTTATAAAAACGCTATAGAGCTAACGGAGTGGCTATGTCCTTTCAATTTTGGGGTTTTCCATATGTTGACAACAGGAATTGTTATACATGAAGCAGGTCATGCCATTGCCGCTCTCTTAGTCTTTCAAAGATCAAATCCTGTTATAGAAGTTATTCCAGGGGTAGGGGGAGTAACGAGAATCATGCAAGGACCCTTAACAAAACTAGGAAGCTGGTTAGGTGCAAATAATTCATACATTTTTGTAGTTGCTGCGGGTCCTGCCCTTGCAATTATATCGTCAACAGCTCTAATTATATTTTCGCATCTACTTCAAACGGATCATCCCGAAGCATCAAAGATACTTTTAGGTGCATCCCTTATAAATATTGGATCGCATATTATTTACGCCATATCTGCTTTATGGGAAACGCGTATGAATTCCGGTCATGATTTTATGCAACTTTGGGCAATAGCTAATATTCATCCAGTCGTATCCGCGATTGCGCTGGTAGTGCTTCCTATATTTGCTAAACTGGTCTTAGTAAGTGTGGATGCGTTATCTGGGTAATTTTTTGCCTGGATAGAGTACGGATGCTATGAGGCTTACATACTGTTTTCTTTTGCGTTTCTTTGCGCCTTTGCGTTAAAATTTCGGGGCCTATAAATTTTAACGCAAAGGCGCAAAGACGCAAAGAAACGCAAAGGAAAATATAGTTGACCCATTTTTTTGGACAGAAAATTCAATCTACTTTGCTTTCTTCTCACTAAAGTGTTGCATAAACCGGACGCTTACGAAGCTCATCACTCACATCGACCACTTCTTCCGGAACAAGCTTAAAATCATTTAATGGACCCGGTAATGTAGAGGCGTCATCGATCACACACACATCCCCAACAGGGTATTTCTGACTTTCGATGGACGCCAAACATCTCTCAATCCAATCAGGACAGTTGAAAGAAGGTACAACAATTTTAAAATTAATTTGTGCAGCAGGTTCATTCTTTTCAGACTTTTCATTTGTTTTATTCATTTCAATCGATTCCTTAACCCTTAATCAAAATGCAAAAGCTTCTGCCGCTTCCCAATCTGATGTTGTAAATTATATTCTGCTAGCTGATCTGCTAGTACATTAGTCGCAATCTTTTTCCGCACCGATTGATCCAGGATGTCGATAACAATGTCGTAAATTGCTGACACTTTTTCTCGCGCAATATTTGGATCGTATCCATCTCCACTTAGCTCTACACCAACATTGATAAGCCCTCCGGCATTAACGATATAGTCAGGGGCATATAAAATCCCGCACTCCAATAAGAGTTCTCCACATGAAGGCTGCGAAAATTGATTATTGGCCCCGCCGACGATAGCTTTACAGTTCAGTTTAGGAATAATTTCGGGAGATACGATCCCTCCTAATGCACACGGAGCTAAAAAATCGCATTCTATAAAGCAAAACTGATCTGTATTGATTGTTTTAGCTCCGTATAGATTTGCGTATTCATGCAGTTTATGATCATTAACTTCTGAGAGAATTAACTTGGCACCAGCCCAAAATAAAATTTCAGCAAGTTTGCCCCCCACATTTCCTAGCCCCTGAATTGCTATGACCTTTCCATGCAAGGAAGGGCTTCCCCACAAAACTTTGGCGGTTGCTTCCATCCCCTTAAAAACACCCCAAGCAGTAAATCGACTAGGATCTCCACTACTTTTGTCAATATCTCTCGCGGCAACATAAGGGGTTGAGCGGTGTATGACTTCCATATCTTTTGTTGAGGAACCAACATCTTCTGCAACAATATAAGCCCCTTCTAAAGAGTCGACAGCTTTTCCAAAAGCGAGCAGCAGTTCATCATTTCTTTCTTCGGGTCCGGCTATGACTACACTTTTTCCTCCACCAAATCCGGTGCCAGCAATAGCTGATTTGTATGTCATTGCTTTGGCTAGCCTAAGCACATCTACGAGGGCCTCATCTCTCGACTCGTAAGTTTTAATTCTTGCTCCGCCTAAGGCTGGACCCAGTGTAGTGTTATGAATTGCGATAATGCAATGAAGTTTGGCTTCTGGATCAGAAGCTTCGATGACTTTTTTGAAACCCTCAATCTTGAGTTCTTGTATTGTTAACATCTGTGGTACTCCTGGAGTGTAAGGAGGTGGGCACAATAAGTTTGGCTAAAAATAAAACCTATTGCCCGCCCTCTAAAATAATCCTTGATTTTTTAATCTTGTTTCTGGCATCATAGACTTTTAATAGTCCGTTTAGGAAGTCAATAATTTCAAAAGATACACTTTGAGGCTAAAATGACAAAACTTGTCATCACTGACGAATTGATATCTGTGCTGGACATCTATTTGAAAAAAAATAGTTCTGCCGGTTTACTTAACGCTTATCTCTTTTTTATCGAACACAAACATAACATTCAACCTGTGTTGTTCCCTAAAGAAAAGAAAATATATCAAAGTGCTGATGAGATTATTCGCTTACTAGAAAAAGAGAATAAACTTTGGCACGAAGCTGAGATAAAGATCGGATTTAGTAATTTAAATGTAAATACTGGAAGCAAGAAAATTTACATCTGTCCTTTTACTGGAAAAGTCTTTGCTGATAACACGCATCCCAATCCACAAGACGCCATTTATGACTGGGTTTCAAAATGCCCAGAAAATACAGAGCGAGAGGGCGGACTGCGAGTGAAACGTTTCTTCATTTCTGAAGATGCTGATGTTATTCAAAGCTATGTTTCGAAAGTTAAATACAAAGAACCTATTACGAAGAAAGTTTTTTCTTCTGTGCTTAGCGGAAAGCTATTTAGCTCCAAAGAAAGTGTTATTAAAGACTTTAAGAACAATTATTTGCATCCAATGTCTTTAGCTGAAGTGCAAAACCAAAACAAATATCAGATCGAAGAACATTTTCTTGCTTTCATCCAAAGTCAGCTCAATCAAGATAAAGTAGAATCCTTTGTAGAATCCTTGTTGAAGATTGAAGAATTTGTACCCTATGTAGACAAGTGGTTGGAATAAATTTTGATTTTGAAAACGACGCATCTCCGCTTCGATTTCTCACGTTTTCCGATGAGGAAACTCGAGAGATCGGTCGCAATTTGGGTAAAAATTTAAAAAAGAATACCATTATCTGTTTTTTTGGTGATCTTGGTGCCGGAAAAACGACGTTCATTAAAGGACTCGTTTTCGGAGTCAATGGATTTCAAGAAGAAGAAGTGAATAGTCCGACTTACACCTACCTCAACATTTATCCCGGCACCATTCCCGTATATCACTTTGACTTATACCGCCTGGAACATGTGGAAGACTTTTTACACATGGGATTTGAAGATTATTTGCATGCAGATGGCATTTGCTGCATTGAGTGGTCCGAACGCATTAGCGAAATTATACCACAAGAAGCAATGCGCGCGGTATTGAAATGTCTAGATCGCGATAAGCGAGAGATTGAATTATTTTTGGGAGAGGTTAAATGAAACATGTAGCTTTTAAAAATGCTAAATTCGTCACCACAGCTGTACAGACAAAAGACTACCCTCTTCTGAAAACATCGTCGGGAAGGGTGATGGATGAAATCGTGGTCGCGGGTCGATCAAACGTCGGAAAATCAAGCTTGCTAAACCACTTATTTCATTCAAAAAATTTGGTTAAAACCTCTTCAACCCCAGGTAAAACACAGGCGATCAATTTTTTCACTGTTGATGGAGAAATCTCATTTGCCGATCTACCTGGTTACGGCTACGCTGAAGTGCCACTCACAATCCGCAGAAAATGGGGACCGATGGTACAGGAATATTTAAAAAATCGAGATCAATTAAAATTGATCTTATTCCTTTTTGATATCCGTCGTTTACCAAATGAAGAAGATTTGGAATTTCTAGAATGGACTGCGCTACACGAAAAAGCTGTTATCTTGATCCTCACTAAAGTGGATAAAGTTTCGACTAATGAAAAAGCTACTAATACAAAGAAAATACTAAAAGCCTTTGATACTGAAAATTTACACTATGTCCATTACTCTGTAGTCAAGAATCAAGGTAACCGTGAGCTCATGCACATGCTAAGGGATGCCCTAAAGGGCACTGAAGAAGAAAAATACGACGAAGATTACAACGTTCTTTCATAAGAGGAAAATATGCCTGCACTTGATAAAGAGATCTTCATCTGCCTTGACTGTGAGACGACAGGCTTAGATGCCAATCTTGATAAAATTATTGAAGTCGCCATCGTCCAATTTGATTTTGAGAAGAACGGCTTAACTTATGAATCGCTATTTGATCCCGAAATGCCTATTCCAGAAGTATCAATGGCCATTCACAATATATCTCAGGAAATGGTCGCCGGTCAGCCCTTGATAGCCTCAGCCATACCTGAGATGCTTGCTCTTATTGGTAAAAACATTATTATTGGTCATGGCATTGAATTTGATGTGGCTCTGATTGCTAATGCAGCCGATCGTGCCGGCATTCCTCATACATTACGGAATAATCGCACTTTTGATACTTTACGGATGGCCCGTCTTTACGGCGAAAGCCCGACAAATTCTTTGGAGCAATTGCGTCAACACTTTAATATCCCTCATGAGGGTGCACATCGCGCTATGAGTGATGTTATCGTTAATATAGGAGTATTCAAATATTTAGCGAGGCGTTATAAATCGACTGAGCTTCTTTTTGATGCTTTATCGAGACCTATTTTGCTAAAAACAATGCCCTTAGGTCCACACAAAGGACGTTCGATGAAGGAAGTTCCTATTGAATATCTTCGTTGGGCAGTCACAAAAAACTTCGACCAAGATTTAATTCATTCTCTTCGCACTGAACTTAAACGTCGCAAGGGTGGCAATTTATTTTCTCAGGCAACGAATCCATTTTCTGGGCTTTAAAATAAATGGAATAGTTTTTATTGACCTGAAAAGGCCAATAAAAGTTGTATACGAATATTAGATAAATCGATAAATCTTTGTATAGCAGCAATACCTACCCAGTCAGTCGCTTCATTTGCATGGATTTGACATCCAACATTTATGCCATAACTGTCAAATCCCCCTGCCGTGTTGAAGGAATTTACAAAACTTTCCTCGCAACGAGTATGATCAGATAAGCAAAATAAATATTCTCCAGATTTTAAAAAATGGACAATATTTGCCACAACAACTTCCAAATTGTTAGGAATTATGTAGGGGAAACCTGAAATTTCTGCAAGATCTTGGATTCTGTTCTTTTATAGTGCGTAATTTTCGTTTTTACTACCTAAAAGCAAATTTGTCAACAGCCTTATCAAAATTTGCCAAGACTACTTCATCCATATGATTATATCCCGCAATTTCGCGATTTTTTCTTTTTTCTAGCTTACCCTCGATAAGTTTTCCAACCGTAGATAATTTGATCTCGATCTCATCAATTGCCCTAGGAATGAAAAAGAATTTGTGAGTGTCTCTTACTGTTTTTCCACTTTCGGGAAATGCAAAACATTTGCTGTTTAGTATTTGAAAAATATTATTCGGCAATGTTGAAAATGCTTCTTGGAGCTCTTCGTCCTTAGGTGATTTTCCACTAAAGTATTTCGCCCATTGCTGTGGTCCAAAAGCGCATTGCTGCCAATCCTGACCGTATTCTTTAACTTTTTTAGCGACATTGTTTCCAATAACTTTCCATTCTTTGTTCACAAATGTAGGGAATAGCAGTCCTGCTGGATCTATTTGAATTAAATCATAAAATATGATTGTTAAACAATCATGATTTAAAGAATGAATTGGACCAGGCAAATCATTTGGAATAAAAAGCTCTAAATTCGAGGAATATAAATTTACATTTTGCATAACACACTCCTTTTTTATTTATAGTTAGATTTATGATACCAACATTACCGGAAGAAAGCAATAAAAAAATAAAATTAATTCGCTTATTAATAAAAGCTGTTCTTAATGGTTTTTACCATAATCAGGAGCTCAAAGAAAAGACGAAACGATTATACCGTCCAAATTTTGGATTTTTGGCTTTGAGAAAGCCCCGGGATTAAGCGATCAAAAATGACCCAGTATTATAATATGGGGTCGTTTTTGATCGCTTAATCGCGGGAGCTTTCTCTTTGCCAAAATCCAAAATTTGAACGCACTTCGGTATAAGATTCTACCAAGTTCAGATCGAAGCAAAATGATGCTCAACATTCTAATGTATACGTATCAGGTTCAGACGGAGGAGGAATATCCAAAAGAACTTAAAGACAAAAGACAATAACGACTTGAAGGACACCAAAGACATTTGTTATAGCTTTTTGGTTGTGCTATTGATATTAAACGTCGTTAAGGTCTTTGGAGTCATTATTGTCCTTTGTCGTTAAGGTCATTTGTCGTTAGCGCCCCGTGCATCGTATTGGCCATCAGCTTAAAAATACGCAGACTATTATTGACATCATTAAAAAAAATAATTAACGTTGTTTTAGAATAACAACCTTTTCTTTAGGAGGTCCTCATGATTTCAAATAAAATTTTAATGCTTTTTTCTGTAAGCATTTTTTCTTCGGGAGCGTCTTTCGCTGAAGTAGCAAACTATCCACAGCAAAATCAACAAGTTCAATATCAGTATCAAAATCCTAACGGCGCAACACAATATCAAAATCAAAATCCTGCTCAATACCAACACCAAAATCCATATGGTGCAGGCCAATATCAAAATCAGAACTCATCTCAATACCAAAACCAGAGCCAAAACCAAAACCAGAACCAGAATCAAAACACTGCAACTAAACTACAAAACATTGCTTTGACTCCGGAAATGGTTAAACAGCAGAAAGATATTGATAACAGTGACAAGTATGCTCTAGAATGGCTAGCAGTTGTTGACAAGGGGGATTTTGGTAATGCCTACGACATGACAACTAAAGCGTTGCAGTTTACAATGCCTCGCAATGAATGGGTTGTGATGATCCAAGCGATGAAAGGTTCTCTTGGGCAAGTTACTGAAAGAAAAGTCATCGACATTCGAACAGCCAAAGACCCTAAAGGTGCGCCGCAAGGCGATTATATGATCTTCATCTACGAAACAACGTTTTCAAACGGCAAAAAAGCTACAGAAATATTGTCTCTTCAAGAGCACATTGGCGTATGGCGTGTTTATAGCTATACACTTTCAGGCCAAACAATCACAAATTGATGACCACCTTAAGAGAGACTAAGGACAAACGACGATAAAGACCCCTAAGGACTTTAATAACCTAGTACACTGTAAATTTTTTATTGACGACCTAGAC
>JACDDG010000031.1 GCA_013817115.1 Parachlamydiaceae bacterium
GTCCGTATTCCTGGTAAACCCCAAGTTCAATATCATGATCTGGAAAAGAGAAGGCGAGGTTGGGAAAACGGAGGGTTGCTTAGGGATAAATTGACCGATAAGGTGAACAAGCCCTGCTTTTCCCATTCTTTAAGTTCCATATACTCACCTAGCCAGGTAAAGATCTCAAATTCTATTAATTAATTTAATTTTATTAATTTAATTTATCAAACAAATGTTTATTTTTTTATTATGTACCCAATCCAATATTAGATGCAATATTAATTGTTAATTTAATTTCCGTGATTCGCGAAATTTAAAAGTATTTTTTTATATTCTGCATCCTATCATTATGGTTAAATCCATTCTCTTCCAGGGTTTATTAGATGTTTTTAAGTGCGAATGATACTCTTCTTTCTGAAAAAGAAATTCCAGAAAGAAGAGTATCAATAAACAATAACACAGCATTCAATAGAGTTAGAGAGGTTGTGCCATGTTAGCAGTCCAGGAAATCTTTATAGTAATTCTTCATTTATCCTTTTCAGTATTGCTTTATTAACATCTAAACTATCATCAAGTAAAGCCTGATTTAAAGTATCCCCCCTATTATCTTCGCTTTGTTCAACTAAACCACGTAAAATAGGTGTATTGTAAGGGGGAATAACTTTTTCTTCTTCTCCCTCTGTCTTTAAATAATCATTGTACTGGAAGTGTAATTCCATATTTTCTAAAAATTCTTCAAGAGTTTCACCTTCTGGTGCATTTTCACCACTTAAATCCCCTTTACTACTTAGATCTCCTAAGCTTTCTTCTTCTGAAATTTTCTCTAAACTGACTTCTTCTTGGCTCAACTCATTTTCACTTAGAGTTAATTGATTTTGATCTGTACTTTCTATTGAATCTTCCGTGCTTTCAGAATCAAAGAAGTGAATTTTTTCTAACAGGGAGTCTAAATCATCAAAAACTTCACCTGATCCCTCTTCTTTTTGACTTAAATTCTCTACTTTTTCAAAATCATTTACAATTGCATAAAATCCATCGAAATTTTTATCTGGAGCAATTTCACTTTCTTCTTCAGATAATGTCTTATTTTTTGTTAATTGATTTTGAAGTTGGTTTTTCTCAATCTCATAATTTTGCAATAGTTTATCTTCATCAAAATTTGCTAATGACAAAGAACCACTAATAGCTGAAGAGCCGACTTCTAGAACATTTTCTTCTACATCTTTTATATTTTCTTTACCTTTTACTAACAGCGGCTTATTTTCACCTTGATTTTTTAACAATTCTTGTCTTTCATTATGATCAAGATAAAGCCCCTTTGCAAATTTTTCATTATTAATTTCACCAATATTTGCTCGATTAAAATAAAAATAATATAACTCATTAACATTATCGGCATCTCTTTTAGAGATAAAGATATCCTTATTTCTCTCATTAAAATTTAATACTTTGGTGGTAAATTTAAAAAGTCCCTCTTTATCCGATTCATGCTGAATTTCATATCTCCCCAAATCTTTACCTAAAACATCTACTGCATCTTCATTACTTAAGATTTTCTTTTCATCGTTTTTGTATGCATTTAATAAATATTTCCCAACTTCACCAAGTTTTTGATAAATTTCTTTTTTCTGGTTTATTTTTCCTATGATTAACATGGCTTCTTTAACTTCATCGCGTGTCAAAGGTTTTGCAGGCGTATCATTCGGAGTCATTTTGTTAATCAATCCCTGAAGTTTAGCTTTTGCTTGCGGAGGAATTCCCCCAGTAATATCTTTTAAAATAATATGTCCTTCTTCTGAATTTGATACCAACTCCTTCATGGCATTCCCAACTTCCTCTCGTTCCATCACTTTAGTATGTATAGTAACTAAACGGTTTATTTCGTTATCAGTCAGTATAACTTTAGCATCAGGAACAGACTCAAGAAATTTTCGATCTGATTCGCTTATTAGGTAATTACTATCGTGATCACCATTAATTTTTTGAAATATTTCCGCCCTTTTAACATTAGCCTCAGATGGTCTAATATTAGCAGGAATTGATTCAAAAATACGCTGGCTGAAAAAATTTTTAATTTGGCCTCCAACTTTGCAAGCTTGGTCTTTACAAAAATCTTTTACAGGCGAGACTCCGCCATATCCATTAGCATCGGTTTTTGTTTTAAGAGCTGCATGTGCATTCTGGCCTAATTTATAGGCTAAAAAGGCAGCCCCCCCTATAGCAAGAAAGGGGCTTCCAGCCACAATAGCTACAACAGCTAATGCAACTCCAGCAGACCCTAGAACCACTCGGCCAACAGCCTCAGAAGCTTTACTGAAGCCTGACCTTTCTAAAGAAAGAGACGGTTGTTGAGATAAAATTTCTTCTGTTTTATTTTCCATCCCTTTTTTATTTGACAAGACCAGTTCATGCACTGGAGAATTATTGTTAATAGATCCCATGTTATACATCCTAATATTAAATTATTTGATTTTTATGATGTTTTAGATAATAAAAACTCATAAGTTTTTTGCCACTGAGCCGTCGTTTCTGTACTCTGGCTCAATACGTTTTTTGCCGCTTCAAGTTGAATTTTAGCACTAGTAATATCGCCATCTGCAATATAATTATCCGCACAGTACAAATATAGCGATGGAATATCTGGAAAAGCAATTTCTGCCAATTTATAAATTTCTATTGCAGCTTGATATCTACCCATTTGCTTATCACACATGGCTGCTGAAACCCAAAATTCACAAATTTGAGGAGCAATTTTCATTAGAAAAAGCATCACAAATTTCGAGTTATCAGGCTCATTTTTATAAAGAGATTGTCCGAAGGCGTAGCAGTGGTTCAAAGTTTCTAAACTTAATCCACACATTTCGTATATAGGTGTGTAGATATCCTCAGAAATAATTGGATCAGATTCTTGATGAGGTTGATTGGACCTCTCTTTTTGTGCATCAGCTTCCAAGTACCTGGAAATATTCTCCTCGCAATGACAAAACTCTTCACTGACACTATCCCACACCTCTTTAGCCACTGCTTGAGGCATTTGATTACAAATTAGTGAAAGAGCCTGATTTATAACATCATCGGCAGTTTTAGAATGAATCAATTGAGCAAGTTGGTCTCTATATCCAGAAAGTTGAAACTCTTTGGATCGTAAAGGGTCTGGCATGACTAACTCATTACCTTTCTCTTTCATATAAAGGTCTATTTGATTTTCTATGACTTTGTCATAATGCTTTTCCCATTGTTTAAGTTCCATATACTCTCCTAGCGAGGTAAAGATCTCAAATTTTATAAATTAACTTAATTATTATTAATTATATATCCTTATTATACACCCAATCTAGTATGCCCGCAAAATTAATTGTTAATTTAATTACTTTATATATCAGCATGGTTGTTAGATCCATTCTCTTCCAGGGTATTTATCAGGTATGTCTGTATCTTCCACTTCCACTCCACTTTTATCATCAATTTCCTCTTCACTATCTATAACTTCATTCTCATCTTGTGAAGATAAACCTTCATAAAAGCTAGAATCTTCGTTTTCAACTTGCACATTATCCGGATTGTTATTTCCCACTTTAAGAATTTCCTTTCTTTCATCATCGTTTAAATACAACCCTTTTGCTAGTTGAACAGCTATATTATTTCTTTCATCAAAATTGTCTACTGCGTCATACTTCAAATTTCTATAATCTAAAGCTCGTTGTGATAAATTATCATTGTCTGGATAATCTATATCATTTACACCCCAATAATAATCATCTAAATCGTTCACATTATCAATATCCTTTTGAGACACAAAGATATCCTTGTTTCTTATGTGAAAGTCTGTAACTTTTTTTGTAAATTCTTCAAGTCCATTTTTATTCTTTTCATTTTCATATATTGTTGAAAAATATCGTTCAATTTCATCAAGTTTTCCATAAACTTCTTGTTTTATTGAATATTTATCCAGAATCGCCAAAACTTCTGACGCTTCATTTAAGCTTAACGGCCTTGGTGGAGTTTCACCAGGCAACATTTTGTCAAGGCTAGCCTGCAATTGATTTTTTGATTTTGATGGCAAGTCTAGAGAATCAATAGTGCCTTTTTCTTCGATTAGTGAATATAACTTGTTTAAGACATCGCTCCTGGCATCAAGTTTTTGACCAATATTGATTAGCCTATTTAATTCACTAGTGCTCATGGCACCTGTACTCTTGCCCTTTAAGTTATTTACAAAATCTTGATCACTTAAACTTATTAACGCAGCAGCAAAATCACGATCAGAGACAATCGTCTCTCTAATACCATTTTTTTTTGTGAGCGCTATATTAGCATCAGCTTGCAGGTTTTTATTTTCGTAGATTGATGGGAGAGCTTCTAATGCTCGCTGTGTAAAAAAGTTTTTAATTTGAGCACCAACTCGGCAAGCTTGATCTTTGCAAAAATCTTTTATTGGAGAGTCTCCTTTGTACCCCTTGGCATCTAATTTATCTTTAATATTATTATGAACTTGATTACCTGAGGAGAGTGCCTTCTTACCACCTAAGTAGCCTAAGAAAGCAACTCCACCGAGGGCGATAAAAGGGCTTGCGGCGAGAACTGAGACTGCAGCAAGAGCTGCAACAATTGCACCTCCGGCGCCTATAGCGGTTCCTAGAATTACACTACCAACTGCTTCCGAAGCCTTACTGAAAACCGACCGGGACTCTTTAACTTCAGCATTTGAGCTAAGATTATCAGCCTCAGCACTCTCATAACTATCTTCAATTAAATCATTCATTGATGAATCATCACCAAAATTAGCAAAAATGTCATGCTCTTTCCCCAAATGAGTAATGTTGGGTTGGCTTTCAAGACCCTCACTCACAGACACAAATTCTTCATGCCAATTTTTATTATTTTGATAGAAATCAGGCTGATTTATCTCATTCGAATAATTATTAAGCATATAATAACTCCGCATTTTTAATTTTAAATTATTTTACAAAACTTTCAATTTATAAGTTTAGGCTACCTTAGCCGACAAGTAGTTATAGGTTGGTTGCCATTGAGAGTTAGCATTCGAATCGTGCTCAATTAATTTTTTTGCAGATTCAAGTTGAATTTTAGCGTTAATTGAATCTCCTGATGACAAACAATTATCAGCGCAAAACAAGAAAATTGAGGGGTTATCAGGAAAAAAGGTTTCAGCTAACTTATAAACTTCTATAGCCGCTTGATAATTTCCCATTTTTTATCGCACATCGCTGTTGCGACCCAAAACTCTGGAATTTGAGGTGCAATTTGCATAAGAAATAACATTACCGATTTTGAATGATCGAATTCCTTTTTTCCATAAAGAAATTGTCCGAAAGCGTAGCAATATTTAAGTGTTTGCAGAGACAACCCACACATTTTATATATGGGAACGTAGTTATCCGACTTGTCTTCAGAATTTACATTTTCTCCATCTGCTTCCAAATATTTTAAAATATTCTCCTCGCAGTGTGAAAAATCTTCAGAGACACCATCCCAGACATCTTTAGAAACCGTTTCAGGCATCTGATTACAAATCAGTTTCAATGCTTGTGAAATAATTTCGTCAGCCTTTTTAGAATGAATCATTTCCGATAGGCTTTTACGGTGTAAAGCGAGTTGATATTCTTTTGATTTTAATGGATCTGGAACGACTAATTCACTTCCCTTCTCCTCAAGATAAAGATCTATATTTTCGTCCATAATTTTGTCGTAATGTTCTTTCCAATTTTTAAGTTTCATAAGACCTCCACAATAATTTGATTCATGCTTAGAATTTTAGAATTCATAAACTCTACTTTTAGTATACTTTATTTCAATTATTAAATAAAGTAGCTTCTATTAACCTTATTTTTTTAATTTTATTAGCTTTTACTTGTAGTTTTAAGCATATCAATGCAATTTCCTTGCCAGTTTGTGTGGGAAATATGAACATGAGAGGATCCTGTCTACATTTTTGCCCCCAATTTCACTTGCTGAGATCGTAGCTTGGATTTCTTTTTACTACCTTGATAGTCAAATCTTTTTAAAAATAAGCCCTTACATATATTCCCACAAAAAAATAAAAGTAATAGACTAATTGATAGTTAGAAAAAACACTTTAATTTAGAATTCCCGTTTTGTCCGCTGCAGCAGCGAACAGGGCACAAAAACTACTATGGAATGATAACAATGACTAAAAACAAATTTATGATGGCAATTTCTGCCCTAATGACCTCTCTTCTTATCTTTGCCGGGCTCTCCTTTGTATATAAAACAACCACGTTTCCGGCTTCTCCAACACCTACGGAGGCATCCGACACACAGACAACTGCCTCACATTCGCCGATTATTTCTCCGCCATTTCAGAAGGCTCTCGATTACGCACAGCAAAACCTAAATCACACTGGAAAATTAATAAAAAAATCGGATGGATACGTATATCTCAAGGTTGATGACGCATATATCTCTAAATTGTTTCCTATGCTAGAACTTAAAAAGGAAGGATTTCGAGAAATAGATAATTCTCGTTCAAAGGAATCCCCCGGAGCACACATCAGCGTATTCTATTCAGATGAACATGTTAAACCACAAGAAATGGGGGATAATTTTCCTTTTAAATTAAAACAAATCAAAATTGCCACGACCGCTAAAAATATGAGTTACGTGGTTTTAGAAGTTGAATCTCCTGAACTGGAAAATCTTAGAAAAAAATATGGGCATAGCGCCAAATTGCATGGCCATGATTTCCACATTTCTATAGGCAAAAAGATGGTAAGATGGAACTACAAGAACCATTGATTTATTTCATTTATTTGTATTTTGATGTGATTTATAGAATTGATTGTGATGAGGTATACCGAAGTGCGTCCAAATGTTGGATTTTTGGCTTTGAGAAAGCCCCGGGATTAAGCGATCAAAAACGACCCAATATTATAATATGGGGCTGTTTTTGATCGCTTAATCGCGGGAGCTTTCTCAAAGCCAAAAACAAAATTTGAACGCACTTCGGTATATGTCATTTGTAACTCACTTGTTCAATGAAGAACATTCTTGCTGAGCTGCGTTTTAGGGGCACAACATCACGATTGTGGCTTGGAGTTGTTTGTCAACTCCGTTTTGCTTATCATCGTAATGGTGAGTTATCTTTGGTGTTTTAGTCCAGCCAACATCTCGATCGTTCGGCTCGTGATGACGTTTCTGGCTGCTAATCTTAGTGCGATATTCTCCCTTGCACCTTTACTGAGGTTGTCATACAATAAGGGAATACCCTAAACGCGTAAAGCAACCATTATTTCACGGTTTTTATGAGCAATTGGCCGCCCATAGCCCCCCAAAACATCATTTTAAAAATGCCCAATTGGCTCGGAGATCTAGTCATGGCGACTGCTGCCATTGCTGATTTAAAAAATCATTTTCCAAAAGCAAAAATTACCGCTCTTTGTCAATCCAATGTGGCTTCTCTTTTAGAAAACAATCCGGCTATCGACGAAATTATTAGCTACAAAAAACCTAGCGGCTGGATTCATCGAATCGAACATTATGACTTAATCCAGGACATCCGTCTCGGAGACTATAACCTCGGTGTTCTCTTCACCAATTCGTTTTCGTCTGCCTGGTGGTTTTGGCGCGGTCATGTTAAATATCGACTTGGTTATGGTGATCTCACACGGTCTTTACTCCTCACTAAAGCCGTGCGGGAACCGACAAAAAAAGCGACTCAGCATCTTGTAACCACTTACAAAGAGATCCTCACCCCTCTTGGCATTGCCGTTTCTAACACCGCGCCGCAGCTATTTATTACTGAAGAAGAAAAACGTACTGCGCGTGATTTTTTGGCTCTTAAGGGAATAAACGTAGATAAAGATCTCATTTTGGGTATTAACCCCGGCGCTGCCTATGGTTCTGCTAAATGCTGGTTACCGGAGCGATTCATCGAAGTTACGAAAAAACTTCTGCGCCATGATCGTCTGCAAGTTATCTATTTCGGCGACCAAGCTGGAAAATCACTCGTTGACGCTATTTGCCAAGAGCTTCCTAAGGATCAGGTCGTTAACTTAGCCGGCAAGACTTCACTTCGTGAACTAATTGCATTAATCGATTGCTGCTCTCTTTTCTTGACGAATGACAGCGGGCCTATGCACATTTCTGCTGCATTAAAAGTGCCTCTAGTCGCTTTATTTGGCTCGACTAATGACGTAAGCACCGGGCCTTATGGCTCCGGCACTGTTATTCATAAACATGTTGAGTGCTCTCCGTGCTATAAGCGCGAATGCCCTATTGACTTTCGCTGCATGACACGCATCAGCGTGGATGAAGTCTATAATGAACTAGAAACTCTCGTGAAAGACCCCTCTGAGGCATTAAAATGAAAATTGCAATTTTAGGATCCGGAAGCTGGGGCTATTGCCTTGCTTCCTTACTTGCCACAAAGGGATATAAGACTATATCCTGGACGACTAAACAAGCTCTCGCGAATGAACTGAGTGCAACTAGAACTCACCCTTCACTTCCCACGCATCGTTCATCCGGAGATATGACTTTTACGACTAATCTTGCCGAAGCTCTTGACGGAATTGATCTCCTTGTAGAGTCTGTCACATCAGCTGGGCTCCGTCCAGTTTTCGAAAAAGTCAAAAAAATTGGAATTCCTCTTTGTTCTATCGTCGTCAGCTCTAAAGGAATCGAACAAAATACCGGACTGATCTTACCCAACGTCATCGTGGAAACTTTAGGGGAAGAGGTGCGCAATCAAGTGGGACTGCTTACAGGGCCAAGCTTTGCAGAAGAAGTGATCCGTGGACTACCCACTTCAGTGGTAGGTTCAGCTTTTGCTAAAGACACCATGCACTTCATTTGCGATGCTTTTACCACCCAGAGCTTTAGAGTTTATCCAAATGCAGATATTTACGGAGCTTGCTATGGAAGTGCACTTAAAAATGTGATTGCAATCGCTTGCGGTATTTCTGAAGGGCTAAAACTAGGATCTAGTTCCAAAGCAGCCTTAATGACTAGAGGTTTGCATGAAGTACGTAAATTATCCATCGCCTTGGGTTGTGATCCTAGCACTTTAAATGGCCTTTCCGGTATGGGTGATTTTGTACTGACCTGCAACTCCCCTATTAGTCGAAATTTTCGGTATGGAATGCTGCTCGCTCAAGGGTTAAATCCTGATGAGGCCGAGAAAAAGATTGAAATGGTGGTAGAAGGTAGATATACATGTATTTCAGCCCTGCAATTGAGTAAAAAACTGCAGGTGCCCATGCCAATTACCGAAACTGTTGGAGATATAGTATCAGGAAAGATTAAGCCACTCGATGCCGTCTACGCTTTGATGCAACGCACAGTTAAAGAAGAATCTCTATAAAAAGGTTTACATGAAAGTCGTCACTGCGTCAAAAATGAAGTATCTTGAAGCTTTAGCTTTTAAACAAGGATCTTCAGAAACCGACTTTATGGAGGAAGCCGGTAGCGGCATAGCCTTGGTGGTGCATGACTATGTAGAAATTCATAATCTTGAACACACTATTCAAATGGTGTGCGGCAAAGGCAATAATGCGGGAGATGCTTATGTAGCCGGAATTCACCTACTGCACTTAGACTACGATATCGTTGCCTATCAATTGGTGCCTATTGACGATTGCAGTAAACTTTGCCAAGACAATTATCGGCGGTTTTTGGAAGAAGGTGGTCGTGTATTGCGCATTGACCATCCCGATAATCTCTACTTCCCCTATAAAGGTCTTATTATCGATGGAATTCTAGGAACAGGTTTTTCAGGCAAAGTTTCAGATCTTTATGGGATCGTCATCGAAAAAATGAATCAATCAGGTCTTCCAATCATCGCTGTAGATATCCCCTCCGGCCTTGATGGTTCTACTGGAATCGTGCAAACCGATAACCGCAGCGTCATTGCGACCGAAACAGCATTTTTAGGCCTTCCAAAACTTGGATTTTTCCTTAATGATGGATGGGAAAGTGTCGGGAAATTACGTTATGTGAATTTTGGTTTGCCGGAAAACTTCATCGAAGAATCAGATACAGATTATATCATGCTCACAAAAGAAGATGTCGCGCCATTGCTTCCGAAAATGATGCGTACTAGACATAAATACCAAGCCGGACACGTTGTGGCGTTAGCGGGATCTCCTGAAATGCCCGGTGCGGCTCTTTTATCAACGAATGCAGCATTGCATAGTGGGGCTGGTATCGTGCATTTATTGCACCCGGCCGGTATGGAGATTCAATTAGCTGCAAGTATTCCTGAGCTCATTAAAATACCCTATGCGACAGATGCTGACAGTCTTCAAGTGGTTTTAACTGCAATGAATAAGGCGTCGGCGGTTTTTGTTGGACCGGGATTAGGTAGAGGGGTTAAAACTTTTGAACTGTTAAGGCAAGTACTCCCGGCATTAAATGTTCCTTGCGTCATTGATGCTGACGCCCTTAATTTTTTGGCTAGCCCTGAAGGACAACATATTTCACTTCCTGAACAGTGCATTTTGACACCTCATCGAGGTGAAATGGATCGCTTGCTGAACATTAGCGAACCACATACGCCCATTACAGAAGATTATTTGAACAGGTGTGTCAAATATGCCAATGCTAAGAACGCTACAATTGTACTTAAAGGTGGACCCACATATATTATCCCACCTGAGGGTTCTATTTACATTTGTCCACGAGGAGACCCCGGTATGGCCACTGCAGGCAGTGGTGATATCCTGACAGGACTGATCGCAGGATTTCTTGCACAAAAATTATTACCTAAGCAGGCGGCATTGCTGGGCTGCTATATTCATGGCACTGCCGGTGAGTATGCTGCAGTGGAACTTACATCCTATTGCATGACAGCAAGCGATATCCTCTATCGTTTCCCTGAAGGTTTTTTATTGGAAGAGATGTAATATTCGAGATGAGGCTAATACCTCGTCGCTGATCGCAACATCTTGGTATCATTTGGAATCCTGCGCCACGCATAGGGGTCATGTGGTCTGAGGTTATGCTGGCAGGCACAAAGAGATAAGACAGCTGCAGATCTAGCTTGTTTATAAATTTTTTTTGGCTATTCAACACAAAGCGGAACAGGGCGACTCTCGAAGTGCCTTACCAAAGTGTGGCACAACCTTTCAATAATTTAACTTAATGTACTATACCGAAGTGCGTCCAAATTTTGGATTTTGGCAAAGAGAAAACTCCCGCGATTAAGCGATCAAAAACGACCCCATATTATAATATTGGGTCATTTTTGATCGCTTAATCCCGGGGCTTTCTCAAAGCCAAAAATCCAAAATTTAGACGCACTTCGGTATAAATCACTTTTCTCCACCAACCCAAAAACATTAACTCTTTTCTTTCATCAAATTACGATAGCCTAGCAAGCAACGCTCTTTAAAGACTTTTGGATGGGAGAAAATCTTTGCTCGGAGCTGGTGCGTGTATAAATCAAAAGGATCTTTCATTTCATCCTTCAGAGTTGATTCATTTGCTATTACTCCATCAACCAAGATAGATATAACATTTTCTTCCGAAAGATCATCTTCAGGACGTTTACCTTTATTTTCCATGACACTCCTGTTCACTATGATGTTATTTCCGGAGTATCATACTATGTTGAATTAACTTACTATTGGAATTATTCTTCTGTCTTGAAAGGGGAGAAAGTGAGGCGATGAATGGGAATTGGGCCATGAGCCTTAATCGCCGCAAGATGTTGTGGGGTTCCGTAGCCCTTGTGGCTATCAAAACCATAATTTGGATATGCCTGGTGGTAATCGAGCATAAGTCGATCGCGTGTTACTTTAGCGATGATCGAAGCTGCTGCAATTGAGAGTGATCTACCGTCTCCACCAATGATTTTTTCGGAGGGTATCTCAGGATGGGGAAGCTTCAGGCCATCGACTAGTAGGAAATCAGGTTTAATCGTAAGGGCTGCAATAGCCCTGAGCATCGCCTGGATGGTTGCTTGATAGATGTTGATGGAATCGATTTCCTCTACAGAAGCAACCCCGACACCGTAAATGACCTGCTTATCGGAAGTTAATTTTTCAAAAAAATAACGTCGTTTTTCAGCTGAAAGCTTTTTGCTATCATCGATTCCGGCAAACGAAGCTCTTTTCACTAAAAGAATGCACGCTGCAGCGACAACTGGTCCTGCGAGAGGACCGCGACCCGCTTCGTCCACTCCGGCAATAATACCGAAGCCCTTTTGACGTGCTTTTTTATCAAAAAGTGAAAGCTCCGCAAAACTTTTCTGTTCGCGGAGTTGATCTTCACTTAACCCGACTTCAGGGATTGTAGTGG
>JACDDG010000393.1 GCA_013817115.1 Parachlamydiaceae bacterium
CGATGGCAGGGAATGATAATTGAAATCGGATTTCGGCCATTAGCACTTCCTACAGCTCTAACAGCAAAGGGGTTATGCATTTTTACCGCAATATCCTTATAACTTGCTGTCGTGCCATAGGGGATTTTGCGCAATAACTTCCAAACTCCCTCCTGAAACAAAGTACCATTTATTTCCAGAGGCAAATTAAACTCTTTCCTTTGTTTAAAAAAATATTCTTTCAGCTGTTTTTCTGTTTCTAAGATCAAGGGATCAATTTGATCCTCAATCTTCTGGGCAAGTCTTACACGCTTAGGATTTTCATTATCCCACAATACGGCTACTAGAAAACCTTCATTGACGACGATTTTAAGACTTCCCACAGGGGAATCTATCATTTTATATTTAAGAATGTGCATTTTATTGCCCTTGATTAGTTGTTAACATATTTGCCAAAAATAAATTGTATGATAGATTTGCCAAGTTTGTAGTGGCTCAGGATCCAAATATGGAATAAACGGCTATTACTCGCTAGTGCACCATGTCGATTAAAGTGCTCGCAATTTTCTTTCTAATACTGCATTTGTTCGACAATATTTGCCACGAAAACTACGTGCTACATTTTGCCTCAATTCTACACCCTACCCTCCAGAGCAAATCTTAAGCTCTCAATATCCTTTAGATCAAAGGCAACATTTAGTAAACTCCTACAGTTGAGAAATCGAAAATTTCCAAAAAATTTAATCGACATGGTGTATTAGTCACTCCAAAAGATAATGTAGATCATCAATCGTCAGCTTTGAAATGGGTACATCTTCTTGCATTATATCTGCAGCCAAAGAACGTTTCGCCGCTTTAAGCGTCATCATTTTTTCTTCTATCGTTTCGACAGCTACATAGCGTTTAGCTATGACTGTATCCTTTCTACCGATTCGGTGGGCGCGATCGATTGCTTGATTTTCAACGGCTTCGTTCCACCAAGGGTCATACAAGAACACATAATCAGCCGCAGTAAGATTTAGCCCAATTCCCCCAGCTTTCAAACTAATTAAAAAAATAAGCGTCGAAGGACCCTCTTGAAACTGGTTGACGACTTTTTCTCTGTCTTTAGTCTGACCATCCAGATAAACAAAAGCCCATTCTCGTGCACGCAGTTCTTTTGCTATTATCTGAAGCATACTCGTAAATTGACTATAAACTAACACTTTACGCCCTTCATCGACGGCCGTTTCCAAATCCTGCAACAAAGCTTCAAGTTTAGATGAAGGGGCATCTATAAACTCCTCAGATTTCCCAATAGCTAACAAAGGATGACAGCAGATCTGACGCAAACGCAAAATGGCTTCTAGCACTTCCATACGATGTTTTCCTACGCCATCTAACGCAACTTTTTTAAACAAATTGCCTTTAAATCCGACTAACATCTCATCATAGACTTTCCTCTGAGCCTGAGCCATCTCCACCCACACGACCTGCTCGATTCTTTCCGGAAGATCTTTTGCAACTTCATCTTTTTTTCTTCGCAACATAAATGGACGCATTTTTCGTCGCATTTTTTGCAAATAACGGAAATCAGCGGCTCCGGCTTCAACTTCGGCATTGAATTTCTTTTCAGAACCAAAAAGATCAGGCATGATAAATCGAAAATGCGCCCACATCTCCGAAAGATGGTTTTCGACAGGAGTTCCGGTCAAAGATAGGCGAAATTGACCTTTGAGCTTGTGGATAGCTTGCGCAGTCAAAGTATTTGGATTTTTAATTGTCTGAGCTTCATCTAAAATAATGCACTGATACTCATGTTCGCGAAAAAGGGATAAATCGATGCGTAAGGTTGCATACGAGGTTAAAATGATGGGCGAGATTAAGAGATCTCCAGGCCATGGGTTCCGCTGAGCGCCTTGATAGACTACCACCGAGGCGTCAGGTAAAAAATGCTCCAGCTCTCGCTTCCAGTTAAAAATTAGAGAAGTTGGCAAGACTATGAGAACCGGTTTAACGATTTCCAGTCTAGATAAAAAGGCAATGACTTGAACAGTTTTGCCAAGGCCCATATCATCGGCTAAAAGACCATGAAATCCGTATTCATAAAGAAAAGCCAGCCAATTAACACCTTCTTGCTGGTACGGGCGTAACTCACCCTTGAAACGCTGTGAGGGTGCCGCGAACTTTAATCCCTCGAAGGTAAGGAGCTTCTCCTTGAGATTGGCGAAGGTATCGTCATAGGCAAAGTTCGCAGGCGAATCAAAAAGCTCTGACAATGCTCCTAACCGATTGCGGTGCAATCGAATACCATCTTGAACGATTTCACCTTCTTCGGCAAGCCCATTCAAACCAAAGCTATCAAGCCCTTTTGGTAATAACCCTACACGATTGCCACTGAGCTGAACAAACCGTTCGCGACGATTAAAAGCTCCGACAACATCTTTTAAATCGACATCGTGATCTTCGTAACGAATTTTACCTTTGATGATAAAGCTTTCGCATTCTGACAAGATTTGAAATTCGCTATTAGTGAGACGACAGATACTATTGCCTTGACAGTCCTCTATAGGCCAACCTATTTCCATCAGAAATGTCAAACTTTTGGCAACACAATCAACAGGGCAATAATAATGAGATTTTCCTGCCATTTTTTGAGTAAAGTCAGTCTCCAATAAATCTTTTTCCCATTGCCTTTCACTGGGAAGCTGCCTTTTGATGGCAATTTTGTTTTTTATGTCCTTGATCCATGGCGAGGGATCATGGAAGGCTATTTTTTTTCTTTCATCGCTAAAGGATAGGAAATTTAATGGATGTTGGAGATTTACCCCAAGGGGTAAGGCTCCAACATTCATTGCCTCAAATCGCTTTATAAAGCTTCAAAATGGCTCAATCACGCTCGGCGTATTAAATTTCTTGATGAAATTGACTGTGATTATGGAATAAAGGGCAAATCTC
>JACDDG010000032.1 GCA_013817115.1 Parachlamydiaceae bacterium
TGCTCTGCTAGCATCTCGATCGTGGCTCTAAGTTCTTTGTCAGCTACGTTGATACTCAACATCGGAATGTTGGTGCTACATTTTTGCCCCGTTTTGCATTTGCTAACATCACGATCGTGGGTGGGACTTCCTTTACGACCTTGTCAAAACTTTTTAATAAAAAGCCTCTGGACAAAGCCTTACATGGGCTAAAAAGATTTTAGATATTTTTTTAGCTTGCATAAACTTTAAAAGAAGATTCGCCAGCGCAATATTATTCACATGTTCTTCCCCCCTCACAACATTAATTGTTCAATATGTTTTTTAATAATAATTAATCATCTGTTATTTTTTACTAAAATTGCTTCTGTCGGTTGACAATAATGTGCTAACCAACCAATATAAATATATTGATAAACAATTTTTATGGAGTTAAATAATGGAGCCATTGAATATCTTGCGTGTATCTGGTTTTAAAAGAAAATTGGAAATAGACTTTGTTGAAGAGAAGAAATCAATAGCATCTCTTCCGGGTGATACAATGGATCACATTGTAAGTTATTTAGATTTTAAATCGCTACTTAACTTTGAATATGTTTCAGTTAGTAGTAAAGAATTAAAAAACTTTAAGTCAATTAATTTTTGGAGAGTTTTAAAAGTAAAAGATGATTTAAATTTTTCATGGGCAATGTGTCAAAAAGAAACAAATCCTCCCAAATGGGAATATCGTTTAAGTCGTGGATTGTGTCAATACATTTTCGTCGATAAATACCAAGAAATACAACAACCTGCCACTTTTACATTAGGTTTTCAATTAGCCGAAAAAATCCATTTGAAATATGAAGATTTAATCAATCATTTTCCTGTTTTACATGCATATGTAGGGGTTGATTTGGGTCGATTTGCGAATTTTACACCTGGAACAAATCAAGTAAGTAAAAAAGTTTTAATTGAATTTAATAAAATGTGCTTAGAAGGATTATCCGGTGAAAAATTTCTTCGAGGATTAATTGCTTCTCGTGAAAAAGATTGTTTATTTCCACATAAATTAAAATTTATAGAGGCTTTATTTACAGATAGCATAAATAATGGATCAGCCTGTGCAAGCTTGTATGCGGTAACTTTTTTCCCCATTTTTGATGCGACAAAAGAAAGATTAGCAATTAAAGCAGCAGAACATAAAGATGAGCGGGCGCTAGTAAAATTGTTTGAAAGTGACGGCAATCTCCCAGGTAAATTATTTAATATGGGTCATAGATTTTTTTCAGTATGTAAAAATTTGGGAGACATTTCTCTTATGTTAAAAATTTTATAAACGCTGATAATTACTATGATCTAGCTCTTAAGGCGGATCATGTTGAAGATAAATTTCTTCTTAAGAATGCTGGTTTTGTTAAACTTTGTTTAAATAAATATAAAGAAGCAGATATTCTACATACAAGAGCATTGGAGTTATTTGGTGAAAGCGTAGAATCCAATACATTAGAGAAAGCGGGTTTTGTAAAAGCAAAATTAAAGCAATATTTAGAAGCCGATGTTCTTTATACAAAAGCGTTGAACTTATTTGGTCAAAAAGCATTACCGAGCACATTGGGAAATGCAGCTCATGTAAAAATGCAATTAAAGCAATATCCAGAGGCAGATGTTCTGTTTACCAAAGCATTGGAACGGTATGGTAATAATCCAACACCCGAATTATTGCAAAAAATAGCTCAGGTAAAATTACTATTAAAAGATGCGGTTTAGAAGTAATTATGTTTTATTTTTGCTGAATCCTATCGATTTTTTAGAAGAAAATTGCCGCTCCCATTTCCCATTCAGAATAAGGCGCGGCAATCTTCTTTTACATTTCCTTGTGAAGAATATGTTGCAGGTCTTCTTTAGCCTGAGACAAAAGCGTTCGCTGTTTGTCAATGAGTTCCGGAGGAGCATTACTCACGAAACTTTCGTTTGCAAGCTGTCCAGATAGCTTTTCAATGAGCAATGTCAACTTCTCTTTTTCTTTTGCAAGACGTGCCGTCTCCTGCTGAAGTAATTCCGCAGGAATCGGCACCATCACTTTTAGCCCCTCAACACTACCAACACTGGCACTCGTATGCTCAAGCTCCGCAGGATCTGTCGCATGTAGCTGAATATAACTAATCCTTACGAGTGCAGAGATAATATGCAAGTTCTGCGCAATCGTTTGTTTATGCGGATGATCATCTGGAATGATGATATGGACCTCAACAGCTGTCGTAGAAGGTATCTTAACTTCACCCTTAATGTTGCGAATTGTGTAAACAATCGATTCCATAAATGCAAAAGTCGTATCAATTTTCGAATTCGAAAAATTTGAATGTATAACTTGTGGATATGGAGCTACTATACAAGCAACACTATTTAAAGCTGTAATAGCTTCTGTAGTGTAGGGGTCCAGAGTTTGACCTGTATTTATTTCCACTACCAACCCATTTAAACGCTCTTTCAACGATTGAAAGAGTTCTTCTGTAATGAAAGGTGCCATTGGATGAATCAGCCTAATTGCGTGCAACAGGATGATTACCAAGAGTTTTTGTTTATTCTTTCTTTCTTCAGGAGTGCCAATTTTTCCAAAAAGAGTGGGCTTAGCAATTTCCACATAATAGGCGCAAAATTCTTTCCAAAAGAAATCATACGCTTCCAAGGTCGCTTGATCGAAGAAATAGTCGTTCAGCTTAGTGTTAACGCTGGCAATAGTGCGATTAAGAACAGATAAAATCCAGCGATCTTCAAGGGCTAGAAGATTCTCAGTAAGACCTTGGCTAAATTCTTCGGCTGTTAGGGGAGTAGACCCTTGCTTTTCATCGCCTTCTAAGTTCATCATCACAAAACGCGCACCATTCCAAACTTTATTTGTAAAGTTTTTGAATTCTTCAAAACGTCGTAAATCAAGATCAATTTCACGGGCTTGGCTTGCACTAGCGCAAAGAGCCATGCGGATCGCATCTGTGCCATAAGAATCGATAATCTCCAAAGGATCGATGATATTACCCTTCGTCTTAGACATCTTTTCGTAACGAAATTTTACTTCTTTCGGAACAGGCTTACCAAGTTCATAGATATTTCTTTCTTCTTGAGGAACATAAGCTATGCCGCCTCCTTCGAGATCGCGCCAGTAGGATTTTGCGTAAACAAGGCCATGGAGAAATGTTTCAGGAAAGGGGAGTTCTCCCATCATGTGTTCGCCCATTAAAAGCATGCGTGCTACCCAGAAAAACAGAATGTCGTAGCCTGTAACAAGCACAGAATTCGGATAAAAGCGATTGAGTTCGGGTGTTTTTTCAGGCCATCCTAATGTAGAAAAAGGCCATAGCGCCGATGAGAACCATGTATCGAGTACATCATCATCTTGTCGCCAATCTTCTGGGGCTGCGGCTACTTCGGGTGGTACCCCTTCACCTTCATAACAAATTTGGATCGTTGGATCTTTTAAAGAATGCCAAATAGGGATGCGATGTCCCCACCATAGTTGTCTACTGATGCACCAATCACGCAAATTGTTAATCCAATGGAAATAAGTGTTCTCCCAATTTTTCGGGATTAGCTTAACTTTTCCTGAAGTCACTGCATCGCGCAACTTGATGGCAAAGCCATCCATGCTAATAAACCATTGCTTGGACAAGTACGGTTCAATAACTGCCTTAGAGCGGTAGGAAACTCCAACGCGATTGACGTGAGGTTCAATTTTTTCTAAAAAGCCTTGTTTTTGCATTTCTGCAACCACCGCTTCTCGTGCCGCAGCCAGGGTCATGCCGGCAAACGTACCCCCATTTTCATTGATCTTTCCATCAGGAGTCATAATGTTAATGAACGGAAGTTTATGCGTCATTCCCATTTGATAATCGTTTGGATCATGCGCAGGAGTTATTTTAACCGCTCCGGTTCCAAAAGCAGGATCGACATGGTGATCTTCAATGATCGGGATATCTCGTTCCATGAGTGGAAGGCGCACTTTTTTGCCGATCACATGAGAATACCGAGCATCTTTGGGAGAAACCGCAATGGCTGTATCTCCAAGCATCGTTTCAGGGCGTGTCGTTGCAATATGTATATAGCCGGAACCGTCACTTAGCGGATATTTAAAGTGCCACATAAAGGAATTGCGCTCTTCGTACTCAACTTCATCATCGGATAGAGTTGTTTGAGTGACTGGGTCCCAATTGACTAGGCGGTCGCCGCGGTAAATGAGGCCTTCATCGTAGAGCCGTTTAAAAGCAACACGCACCGCTTTGTTATTGCCTTCATCCATGGTAAAACGTTCACGCGACCAGTCGCAAGAGCAACCCAAAGCTTTTAATTGGTTGATAATGCGGTGCTGATTTTCCTCTTTCCATTTCCAAATGTGACCTAAAAACTCTTCGCGGTCGAATTCTTTGCGTCTTTTGCCTGTTAGTTTCTTCAAATGACTTTCCACAACAGTCTGAGTGGCGATACCAGCATGATCTGTTCCCGGTACCCATAAAGCTTCAAAACCGCTCATTCTTTTCCAGCGAATCAGCACATCTTGCAACGTGTTGACTAACGCATGCCCCATATGCAGGGCCCCTGTAACATTTGGTGGAGGCATGACGATGCAGTAAGGCTTTTTGGAAGAGAGGGGATTAGCTTTAAAAAATTCGCTTTCTTGCCAAAATTGGTACCATTTAGCATCGACAGTTTTTGCTTCGTAGGCTTTAGGAAGATTAGTCATTTGAATCCATTATTTTGCTTTGGTAGCTAAGTATTCATCAAGAGGGCCGTCAAAAATCCGAATTTTATCATCTTCAAAAACAATAAGTTTGGTTGCGACTTCGCCGATTAAATCTCTGTCATGGCTGACAACAACAGCCGTCCCTTTGTATTCTTCAAGACTCCATGCCAAAGCAGAAACAGCTTCCAAGTCAAGGTGGTTGTTGGGTTCATCCATTATAAGAGTATTGTGGTCTGCAAGGGTCATACCCGCCATAATAAGGCGTGCGGTTTCTCCGCCTGAGAGCGTCCCTACAGGCTTAAAGGCATCGTCACCGGCAAAAAGCATTTTGCCCAAAGCACTGCGTATTTCTTGGTCGTAAGTGGATTGACGGAACTTTTTTAGCCAATCAAAAGCATTTGACATTTCTTGCTTTTCAATGATGTCAGTATGATTTTGGGGGAAATAACTTATTTTTAATTGATGCCCATTTTCAATGGTGCCGCTGTCAGGTGCTAGAACTCCGGAAAGCATTTTAACTAAAGTCGATTTCCCGCATCCGTTTGGACCAATGATACCGATTTTATCACCACGCAATATTTCCATTGAAAAGTTATCGATGACTTTTTTGCCTTCGTAGGACTTAGAAACACCGTGAATTTTCAGAATAACTTGGCCCGGAGCTTTTTCAGTGGGGATAAAGCGAATGTATGGACGTTGAATGTTAGATTTCTTTAGCTCTTGAGGCTGCAAACGATCCATTTCACGAACTCTTGACTGAACTTGGCTAGCACGAGTTCCTGCACCAAAGCGTGAAACGAAATCTTTTAATTGAGCAATTTTTTTCTCTTTGCTTTTAGCATCTTGTTCAGCTCTATCTCGAACCGAAGTTTTTGCAAATACCATTTGGTCATAGTTGCCGGGATAAGTAATGATCGTTTCGTAATCGATATCTGCAATATGAGTACAGACAGAATTAAGAAAATGGCGATCATGGCTTATTACGATTAGCGTGCCTTTGTATTGATGCATGAATGTTTCAAGCCAACCAATAGATTCCATGTCAAGGTGGTTCGTAGGTTCATCTAGGAGCAATGCTAGAGGTTCCCCAAACAACGCTTGGCACAAAAGAACTTTAAATTGCATGTCTGTAGGAATTGCGTTCATCTTTTGATGAATTAATTCTTCCGGAATACCCATTCCTGTCAAGAAAAGTTCTGCTTCAGAATCAGCACTGTATCCATTTTCTTCAGCAATGATACCTTCGAGTTCTCCAAGACGCATGCCAATGTCATCAGACATTTCAACTTCATACAATACATCACGTTCTTTTAAAGCGTCCCAGAGACGTTTGTTGCCCATTATGACGACGTCTACGACTTGGAATTCATGGAAATCTTCAATATTTTGACGTAAGATTCCAACACGATCAGGCAGGTTGACTGTTCCAGAAGTAGGTTCTTCAAATCCCATGATCATTTTTAAGAAAGTCGATTTTCCTGAACCATTGGGTCCTGTCAAACCATAACGATTCCCTGCATTAAAAGAACAGGTGACGTTTTCAAATAAAACTCGACTACCATATGTCTTGGTAAGGTTGTTGACTGTAATTGCCATGAATATTTTTCCGGGTAAGGGTTCAGTTCTAGGAGGACAAGGGAACTTGAATTTTAATAATTTTAATTTTTGTTGAGGTCTAACGTACTATATCAATTGCAGAATATCCTGTATAGCGTCTTTTTTGCGGCAGGAAGGGGGAGTAGCACGATCTGCAGGGACAGTTAAGGAGGTATCCAATCCGCGTAATAAAAAAACAGGGGAGAAGATAAAAAAAGGTCATGCTAAGATAATATGTATTCACCAATATGGGGTGCAGAATTGGGTGAGTTTTCGCCACTTACAATCACTTACAGCATCAAGCGCAAATGCAAGAAAGCGATTGCAACGATAGTTTTTAGCGTATGAAGAGAGATTTTTTTCGACTAAAAATCATGTAAAAGATCATTCAATAGCTGCAAATGTAAAACGCTATTTCTTAAAAATTTGTTCAAAAATTCCAATTGCGGGCTTTAGCCCGCAGTTTTTTTAAGTTTTCGAAACCCTCTTAGATCTGTTTGTAAAGCAAAAAGTCAGTTTAATTCAATTTAATATTAGGTAGTTAAAGTGTTAAAAAATTATTAAAAAACTTTTTTCGTTTTTTTAGTTTTGCAATGAACTCGCTCCTTGTTGTATATTGCACTTGTGACCTTTCATTAACATAACAAAACAAAGGATATAGTATGAAAAAACACATGCTTACACTCCTCACATTGACATGTGCCTTAACTGGCGCATCAGCTTTAAACGCAACAGTTTACACAAATGCACATCCCGTGGTTTGTTCAGACATGCAACCATACGTGTGCGATGCGCACCCTGTTGCAACTGTTGTTTGCAAAGATGTAAGCGAGGGTCTCTATGTTGGAGGTTTTGGCGGAGTTGACTTTTTGCAAAACATTCACGGTCGTGATAGCGAAGGTAACAAATTAGTCAATATCAAATCCAAAATGGGATACCACGTTGGAGCGGCAATTGGTTATAAGTTTGCAGATGCTTTCCGTTTGGAAGCTGAAATTGGTTACAGAAATAGCCAAGTCAGAAAAATCAATAAGGAAGATGTTAAATCTCTAAAAATTAGAAATTCTACTTATACTTACATGGCTAATGCCTATTTTGACTTTGATCTAGACTGTGACTTCGTTCCTTACATCGGTGGTGGCGCGGGCTACGCTCAAAATAGAGCATCACTTGAAGTAAAGAAAGATACAGATTTAGTTTTTAAGGGTAACGGTTTCTGCTATCAAGGAATAGCTGGACTTAGCTATAGAATTTGTGATAAAACTCATGCAGCGCTTGAGTATAGATATTTTGCCTCTAAAAAACATCTTAAAGATCATACAGTAGCTATTAATTTGAAGCGTTATTTCTAAACATCGTTGCAGAAATATTGTTCTACAAAAGACCGCGGACTTACGTCTGCGGTCTTTTTTTTTGCAATTACATTCAAAAAATTTCGCATAGATTTATACCGAAGAGCGTTCCAATTTTGGTTTTTGGCAAAGAGAAAGCTCCCGCGGTTAAGCGATCAAAAATGGCCCCTTATTATAATATTGGATCGTTTTTGATCGCTTAATCCCGGGGCTTTCTCAAAGCCAAAAATCCAAAATTTGATCGCTCTTCGGTATACCCAGCTTGGTGGATTTTAGCAGCAATTTTCAAAGCGATGTTGGTTATAAGGCACTTACACTCTTCAAGTAGAGCTTACGACCCGTTTAAAAAAACGTAAGTGACTGAGGTGCAAGGTGGGAGGTGAAAAATTCATATATTTTGTCAAAAATCGATCGCGAAAAATGAGCGCTAACACTGCAATTGATTCAATTTTAACCGTTTTTTTAATGACTCTCACAGCTGATTGTGAAGTGGTTTGTCTCGTAGATTAAAGTTAATATTAGTTAGTTTTGAAAGTGTTAAAAATTTATTAAATATCGGTTATTCTTATTTTAGTGTTGCAAACAACTCTTTCAGAGTCGTATATTTCGTATATGGTCTTTTACAAATACACAACAAAGGATAAAGTATGAAAAAGCATATGTTCGCACTTATCACATTGACATCAGCATTATTTGGTGCATCACTACAAGCAGACGCTAGCCTGATCAATCTAAATTTACCTGAAGAATGTGTCGACAGAGTTTATGTTAGTGGCTTTGGTGGAGTTAATTTTCTTCAAAATTTCCACAGACACAACACCAAAATTAATACAAACACTGGTTTTGTAGTTGGAGCAGCTGTTGGGTATAGATTCGACAACATGATCAGAGTTGAGGCGGAATTAGCCTACAGACACAATGAAATTAGCAAATTTTCTGTGAAGGGTAGTCGTTCTGATCTTAAAGCTAAAAGTGTTAGTGGAAAGAGAAATTCAACTTGCTCAATCATGGCTAATGCTTATTACGATTTTGCTAATATAAGCTGTGAAGTATCTGATTATACATTCACTCCCTATGTGGGCGTTGGTATAGGTTATGCTCATAATAGAGCTAGTGGCTCACCTGCGCGTAATTTTGAAACGTCAGTTATTGATAATGGCGTAGCATACCAAGGTATGGTAGGTGTAACTCATATGGTAAGTGCTAAGACAATGGTTGGTCTTGAGTATAAATATTTTGTAGCTAAGCATGATATTAAAGATCATTCAGTTGCTGTTAACGTAAAGCGTTATTTCTAATATATTGCTCTAAGAATTTCGACTGCGGGTTTTGCCCGCAGTTTTTAATTCTTTCTTTAATTCTTCACTAATTCTTACCCACATAGTTGCCGAGTTTCTTATCAAGATAGTAGCCTAGCAAAGTTTTCAAATTAACAATATCTTGTTCGTTGTATCGCAATAACTTTTTAAGTGCTGCCTGATTTCCACGCTTATATTGACTCCACAAACGCACCGCTTCAAACCCGTCTACTCCCTGGAGGTCTGCATCACGACAGATACCCAGTTGATATTCTATGCTTTTTAATCCTCCTGTAAGTCCTAGTTCTTTGAGCATATAGCGCAAATCTAAATGTACAACATCATAGCTGTGGGAGAAGTGATGCTCGATAAAGGGAAGGTCAAATTGTTTTCCGTTAAACGTCACTACTATGTCAAATTCCCTAATCTTTTCGTGAGCTTCTTGAAGATTTTTGCCACTTACATAAATATGCGGCAAAGTGCCATCATAGACCCCAATCATCGTGATCTCATTCGACCATTTCGACAAACCTGTTGTTTCGATATCTACATAACAGATTTTCCCCATATTACATAGGCGCCAATGTTCTTTAGGTTTCAATAGTTGCTTAAAGAAGTGAAAGTCATTCTTGGCAAAAGCCTCGATGGAACTAGTCAGGCCGTTTTTAATTTTTTCTAGTTTAGTTTTGGGTATTTCACTAAATAGATGGAGCTGTGATAAAAGGTCATGCCATTGTGTAATACCTCTTTCAGAGAGGAGTTTTTCAATTCCGGAAGTAATTCCATCTATATGAGCGAAAGTTCTTGTTAACATAGTGACCTTTATTGCTGTTGGAGTTTTTGTGCCCAATTTATTTCATTAAATCCTGTAAGACCAAAATGATCGGCCAATAGAAAGGGACGCTTAACAAGCATGCCATGTTGGCTTAAAAGTGTTAAAGCATCGTCCTCAGGCATCGTTTTAAGTTCTTCGGACAAGTTCATTTCTCGATACAGTTGGCCAGAGGAATTGAAGAGTTTTTTCATATTTCCGTTCATGAATTTTAACATGGATTTTAAATCTGCGATTGATGGTGGCGTTTGAGTGATTTCTTTGCGAATAAACGCAAATTTTTTTTCTTCCAAAAAACTTAAGGCTTTTTGGCAGGTTGAGCATTTGCTGTAGACGTATAAGATCATGAATTCCTATTTAGTTATAAGTTATGTCAAATGATGCGTGAAGGGTGTTTGTAAGTCGTGCATGATATAGGATATGCTTTTACGATTTTTTTCTACAGTGTTATTTTGTGTCTATTTACAAAAAATTGCATTTTTTACATCATTTTTGCTGCTTTGATATCGTTAGAATTGACGTGGGCGTACACGCTAAAAATGAAGCAAATGGTGTTATTATTGTGGTGAAGCACAAGAAAATGCAAACTATGATAAGTATACAATAAAGAGGTGTTTCGGTTAGCGGCCTCTTGCGCTAAATTTATAGGTGTATCCTACAATTTATTAGCATTTTAAATTCGAAATGAAAGTCTAATTTTTTTGCCAAAAAAACTATGATTTTTGTGTCAGTCAATTTGTGTTCGTGTTAAAACGTTTTCAAAGGGGAAATGGAGTCTACATTTTCCTAGTGTGAATCAAAATTATTTCCTTGGAGGTACTATGAACTCATCATCAACAATTAGTAACAAAAAATTTTTCGATAATGATCAAGGGTGGAAAATTCCTAATCCCAAAAAAACTTGTAAAGATCGGAACCAAGATAAATTAAACATTACAACTGAAAATTTAACACCAAGTTACAGCAAGATTGAAAATACAGTTCAATTTAGTTTTCGTAATGGAGCTGTACAAGATGATTCAAATCAGGGTAAACAAGTTAAAGATCAAAAAAAGCAAATCTCTGTCATAAAAAAAGGAAATTCAGACGAAGTTATTCCACCACAATCTTTAATCGCGCAAATTCAAGACGCTAAAACTGCAGAGCAGGCTAGATTAAAATTGACTCAGGAGTGTAATGCATTAAAAATATCAGTGCAAGATAAAGCTGATGAGCTTAAGAGATCTAAAACTACAGAAGTAGAGCTAAAATCTAAGATAGAAAAACTTACATTGGAAATTAAAGCTCTTCAAGGTGATTTAATAAAAGCATCAAAAGAAGCTCAGTGTAAATCAAAACTTTATAATGAAAAAACTGTAAATTGCGAAATGCTTAAGATTCATCTCGATGAAAAATCGAAAGAACTTGAGCTTAATGAGGCCAAAGAACTTGAGTCTAAACTTAAAATAAAGGAGCTTGAATTACAAATTTTTTCTCTGACACAGAAAATTCAAGATGCTAAAGAAGAAACGCGAGATCTTAGCAGCAAGTCTAAAATTGATTTACAGATGCAAATTGACCGTTATGATATGAAAACTGCTTTACTGGCAAAATCCTATGAACTTATTGATGAAAACAACGCCAAAATTAATAAATATTTGAGTAGGATTGTTGTGTGTGAGGAGAAATTAAATGATAATGAAAGTTGTAAAGAAATTCTTCATTCAAATTTGAATAGAGCAGTGAAAAGAGTTGAAAACCTTGAAAATCAAATTGAAACCCTTCTTGCGAAAACTCACACTAAAGCCGAAATGTGTGATAAGCTAAATACTTTATTAGATGAAAAGCGCAATGAGCTTGAGCAGAGCAAGATAAAAGAAGAAGAATTTAAAATCATAGTGGAAGATCTTAAATCACAAACTTCTGATTTATCAGATCAAGTCCAAGAAGCTAAGAAAAAGCTTGCAGAGACCGCATTGTCTCTCCAGTATAAAGCTGATTATGCTAAAAGAGTCGAAAAATTATTATTGGAAAAAAGGCATGTTTTAGAGAAGAAGGAAGAGGAATATACGCTTTCACAACAGTTGAATACACAATTACTTGAAATTCGGGACTATAAAATTCAGGATTTGGTTAAACAAAATGAAAGCATTAAACTAAAGCTAAATGGCGTAGTGGAGAATCTTAAGAATAAAGAAAATGAGTTAAAGGTATTTCAGGACAAAAAAATCGAAGATTTGAGCAAAGTGATTAAGCCTACTTCATCGGATTTAATGGTTACTTTACAGAAAATTGAGAAATTTGCGAAAGACTTTAGCGATTTAATGTTAATGACAAAGGAAGTCAATGTGAGTTATGCAAATAACTTGAATAAGTTAAAGGAAAAAGAAGTGGCGTGTCAGAAATTCTTCGAATTTCCCCTCTGTAAGTGATTCTGTTTCTCTTCCATAGCAGTTTCCTTATTAAGGTTATACATTATCTAAACG
>JACDDG010000394.1 GCA_013817115.1 Parachlamydiaceae bacterium
GCTTTCTCAAAGCCAAAAATCCAACATTTGGACGCACTTCTATACATAGGCATAACGTCGATTAGATTGACTAAATTTTTAAATATAAATTCGGAGCAATATGTTCACTACAGTGATTCAGAATGATCTTAATTATAACTATGGTTTGAGCGATATACCCTCTGATTTGTTAATCGGTATTTTTAATGATTTAAAGTTTAAGGAACTCTGCAAGATGTCCTGTGTATGCAAGAGCTGGTTGAGAATGATTGCAGACAATGCTACGGGGGCTAAACTTATAAAAGGGGCATGCTTAAAGGTGGAGTCCAACGAATCATGGCTGTATGAATATATTAAATTCTTGAAAACCCCGCAAATTATTGCGTTAGATGTCTCCGCTTCGATGTCATCATACTCTTATAAAAATACAAGCTTGCAATGTAGTACCGTTGCATTTCATGTAATTTATGAGATTATTTCTAAGCTTTCTCATTCAATCAAGTATGGTGGTATTGAGTGCATCGCGTTTGAAGGCGGCATTTCAAGAAAAATATGCACAAGAAAATCTTCTGTCATAAAATTTTTCAAAGAAGGTTATACTAAGAAAAAATATCGAATACAAAGAAATCACCTTTGGTATCTTACAGATATCAATTTGGTGTTCAGTACTTTACATGAGATTCAAAAAGAATATTTAGGAGTTACTTGTCAAGCTACTATTATAAGTGATTTCGACGATTCAAAAATGGAAATAAAAACTTTAATGGATAAGAGACCAAACATTCATATTCAATGCATTAATGTAGGCGGTGAAAAAGAATTATTTGAAAATATTCTTAGAGATTATTCGAATTGGTCAATTAAAGAGGCTTATTCCCAGCACAATCAGTACCTTAGAGAAAGCAAAAAAATACTTTTCGAAAATAAACAAAGAAAATATGTTGCATCTGCTTTTGGAGCAGCTAGTCATAGTGCTAAAAATCGGTATCGAATTAGAGATAAATTAGCCATGGCTTTCACTCCTACAGAAGTCAGCCCTAAAAAATTCAGAGCTAAAAAACGTAAGTTAGATGTAGCCCTTCATACGGAATACGAAATCCCTTTGCAACTAACAAGCGTGAATATCGAATTGCAATTGAGAAGTGTAAATCTGGACAATTGGAAAGGAATGCAAAAGAAACGCAAAATTAGTATTTTGTGATAGATTATGTCTTGAACACAAATATTCAAACCCAAGTGATAACATGAAATACTGGATTTATTCTTTAAGTACTTTCCTTTTAGTTCAATTGCCTTTGATGGCACAAGACGGTGGTGATGCACCCCCGGTAAGAGATGGCGGTATCTGGCAGACAGCGTCTATGATCGGTATCTTTTTGGTTTTCTTCTATTTTATTCTTTTTCGTCCAGAACAGAAGCGTCGGCAAGAAGCTGAAACAAAACGAAGACTAATTAAAAAAGGAGATCGAGTGACAGCGATGGGGATTATCGGTACCGTTGTCCGAATACTAGATGATACATTTATTCTAAAAATGTATGACGGGTCGAAAATCGAAGTACTTAAAGGGGCGGTTACAGATTCCATCGAAGGCTCCGAAGACGATGTTAAAAAGGCCGACAAAGAAGATAAAGTTTTGCCAAAGAAAATTGATTCTTCCGATGGTTAATCGAAAGCGGGTTATTTTAGGTTGTGGGTATATAGGAAAAGCTTTGCTCGAGTTTTGGCACCACGACAAAAAAAATCTTATTGCAACGACCACGTCGGCAGAGCGACAGCGTGGGCTGGAGCCATTTGCCGGCGAGGTCGTTGTTGTGGAAGGCGATGACCGAGCAGCACTACGAAAGCTGCTTTCCAGAGCTAAGCAGGTCATCGTTTGCGTAGCTCCCAAAATGGGTGATAGCTATGCCAACGTCTATTTGAATACAGCCAAAGCCTTATGTGATGTTTTGAAAGAAGGCACGTCAGTTGAGCAGCTCGTTTACACTAGTTCTGTTTCAGTTTATGGCGAGCAGGGTGGTGGATGGGTAACGGAAGATGATACTGTAAAGCCTATTGGAATCAATGGAGAGATTTTATGTGAGACAGAAACTGTTTATTTAAACGTATTTACACCTAATAATATTGCGGCAACGGTGTTGCGTTTAGGGGGCATCTATGGACCTGGAAGGGAGCATGAAAGCCGCACGCGCAAGATGGCGGGAAAGATTTTTTCTGGCAGTGGCGATCAGTATTCCAACTGGATACATCAAGAGGATGCCGTCCGTGCGATTGATTGGGTTCTGAAGAGGAGACTTGGAGGGATTTATAACTTGTGCAGTGAAGATCACCCGACTAGGAAAGCATTGTATGATCAGATAACGGCACCATTGCAACTTCCGAGTGTGCAATGGGATGTTAGCCAAGAAGGCTCACATTCGGCAACAAGAAGGTTTCAAGCGAAAAGCTTAAGGGGTCAGGCTTCAAGTTTCTTCATACTGCGATGAAATAAAATTGTTTCGTTCATTATGATAATGCATTTACTCAATCTTATTTTGAAGTTATGCATTAATACAAAGCCTAAAATTTTTTTGGAGCGTACTGGTGAAAAGCTAAGCATTACTATTTACGCGAGCAGTTTTATGCCGTCCCTACAGGACTCGCGAGGCATTTTTATCTAACTCAGGCTTCCCTGTTTCGCATGCGCTCGCAACTCCGGCCAGGATTAGTTAAAATGCCTCGCGAGTCCTGTAGGGGTAGGGACGGCATAAAACTGCTCACGTAAATAGTAATGCTTAACTTGCGGCTATGCTTTTAGTGCGTTAGCTATTAGTTCTACATACTAATAATTGGAATCCCCTACTGGGGGATAGGAGCATGAGCTTTTCTAGATTCTAATTTAGCCGTATATTAACGATGTTCTATCCCCCAGCAGTGGGAACTGTTAATAGC
>JACDDG010000395.1 GCA_013817115.1 Parachlamydiaceae bacterium
ATTGTAGCGTTCTTCATTGACACCCATCACAAATGTAGGGATATCCCCTTTTGCAGGAGCTGTAATGATGACTCGATTCGCTCCAGCCTCTAGATGCTTACTTGCGGTTTCAAATGAAGTAAATAGTCCGGTCGATTCGATTACATAATCGATTTTGAGTTCTTTCCAAGGGAGCTTTTCTGGAAAGCGTTCTGAAAACACTTGCACTTCTTTGCCGTTTACAATTAAGGATTTTTCTGTATGCGAAACATCCCCTGCAAACATGCCATGAATAGAGTCATACTTCAGTAGATAAGCTAAATTATCTGCAGGGACCAGATCATTGATTGCAGCAATTGTGATATCATTGCGACCGATTGCATTGCGAAAAACAAGGCGTCCGATACGGCCAAAGCCATTAATTGCTATAACAATTGACATGAAATCCTCTCATAGTAAGAAATTAATCATTTGGAATCAGCTTGACTTTGCCATAAACGGCATCTAATGCTATCTACAGACCTCTAATGGGGTGCATATAGTATTGTAGCGCTGCATAAACGTAAAGCAGGTCATGAGCTGAGCATACTGCATCTACGATTTGAAATCCAGTTAGAAGAACAAATAATATAGAATTGGAAAAAATTAACGAAAGTGACCAAAAAAGAAAAATAACAGAAACAAATCACAGGATTTGCAACAATTAAGCTGCAAATCCTGGATAGCGTCCCCCTAAGCCATGATGCATTAGAAATGACTTTTCTAAAGACAACGAAACGTTAATCTTCAGATTAAGTATAGACCTAATAGCTCCTGGATTTAGCAAAATGCGTTTATTCTGGTAGGTACTCAATAACACAAGTTTGTGCGTTATCGCCAACACGACGTGAACTTTTCATGATTCGTGTGTAGCCACCGTTACGATTAGTAAATCGCTGACCGAGCTCTCCAAATAACTTTTGAATAACCCGACGGTCAGTATTGTAACTTGAAGTATCGCCAGCACGCGCAGCACGCTCTTCTTTATCGCTCAATGGATTGAAACGAATCATCAGCTCGGCAATTGCATCACGCCTAGCTGCCAAAGTATTCTTCTTAGCAAGTGTGATCATTTTATCAGCATACCGTCTCAAAGCTTTAGCTTTGGGAACAGTTGTCTGGATCTGCTCAAGGTCAATCAGCGATTTGAGCATATTAGCAAACATACAACGACGATGTGACGTCGTTCGATTGAGTTTACATGTATCTTTACGATGTCTCATTTTTTATTCCTCGTCATCTTCTTCAACTTCTTCGACCTCATCTTCTTCTTCTTCATCTTCATCCAAAGAATCGTCATCTAAAGTTGGCTTAGTTCTTTCGCTATATACTTCTCTCTTACCTTTTCTTTCTTCATTGTACTGACGTACTTTTTCTTTAACATTATCAGAAGTCAGGCCAAAAGCAGAGAGGTCCATACCTAAATGTAAATTCATCTCGGTCAATTTCGCTTTAATTTCATTAAGAGATTTTTTACCAAAATTGCGGAATTCTAACATACGCCGTTCCGGAATGGAAACTAGTTCGGCGATTGTATCGATGTTTGCTCCGCTTAAGCAATTAGTCGAGCGCACTGAGAGCTCAATTTCATCGATGCGGAGTGATAATTTTTCCATCATTTCATCAAGATCAGGGTTATGATCCGAATAGCCTTCATCAAAGAGCACTGGATGCGCTTTATCTTTTGCGAAGACATCAAAATGACGTTGTCCGATTTGCGCCGCGAAACTTAGGGCTTCACCTGGTGTAACACGACCATCTGTATGCACGTCAAAAATCAAACGATCAAAGTCGGTATCTTGACCCACACGAGTGTTCTCGACGAAATAATTGACTAAACGCACAGGAGAGAAAGCTGCATCGATAAGAATTTCATCAGAGCTTTTATCCGGCACATGATGACGTTCTGAAGGGACATAGCCACGCCCAATTGCAACACGCAGGTCAATTTGTCGACGCATAGCTTGAGTCACTGTAAAGAGATGCAACTCAGGATTAACAACCTCAATAAAGCCATCTTTAACAAGATCACCGAGCGTTATCGAAATTTGGCCACTATTTTTATCGAGATCTTCACGAGTTACTTCGAATGTGGTTGACAAATTGCGTGGCACACTTGTGACATGAATTTGCTCAGTCGGCATGCACCGCAAAAGAGCTCCTTTAAAATTAAGGATAATGTTTGTCATATCCTCAATTACACCTTCAATAGCCATATATTCATGAGGAGCACCTTCGAAGCGAATCGAAATAATTGCCAAAGATTCAAGTGCTGATAGCATCATTCGCCGCATTGAATTGCCGATGGTGTGCCCGAAACCTCTTTCAAACGGCTCAGCTATGAAACGAGCGTAGTTTTTTGATTCAGTTTGACTATCAACATTAATTTCCTCTGGCAATTCAAATTTGCCATACTTTACTGACATAAGACAACTCCCGAAATTTGTCGTTTGTGAGGGCCAGGTTAATTATACCCGACGACGTTTGCGCGGTTTACATCCATTATGCGGAACAGGAGTTCTATCGCGAATAGCAGAGATTGTCAATCCGGCACTTTGCAGGCCGCGGACAGCTGATTCACGACCAGCTCCAGGTCCATTTAAATTGACTTCAACTTCCCGTAAACCGGCAGCAGACATAGCAGCTTTTGCAGCATCTTGAGCAGCAACAGTAGCAGCGTAGGCAGAAGATTTGCGAGATCCGGAAAAGTTCGCCTTTCCAGCTGAACCCCAAGAGATCACATGACCTGCCGGGTCGCTTATAACAATAATTGTGTTATTAAAAGTAGCCTTAACATGAGCAATTCCAACTGGAATGTTCAGCGCGGCTTTCCTTTTCGTTTTAACTGGCTTTTTACCAGCCTGTGTCTGCTTAGCGGTACTCAAGGT
>JACDDG010000396.1 GCA_013817115.1 Parachlamydiaceae bacterium
GGCCTAATCTATATGGGGGCACGATCTGTTTCAAAAACGTAGTGATAAACTACTTTTTGCTTTTTAATTCTACAAGGCTCAAAAGATTTCTTGCTTCATTTCTAATATCGACATCCACAGTATTGCAAGCTGCTTTTTTAGGCTAAACCTTTTAAATTCAGCAGGTGCTTGCAGCAATCTTGCGCGAAAGAATTATAAATGATAAAAATAGTTGAGATAACCATAGTGTTAGTATTTTGCCTCATTAAAACCGAATTAAATATTTAATTTTTTTAATTTGGCTTCTATGATTGCAACTCTTTTATCTACTTCAGTTAACAAACTTTTATCAGTTATTTTTACCGTTCTTTCATCTAAATTTTCTAAGGAATTTTTATATTTTCCCATTACAAAAGACCTTGGTTTAAATGTTACCAACTCCTTGGCTCCGACCTTTGACCCATAGCTTGTTAAGGGCTATGGGTGAAAGCGTCAAAATTAGACATGTTGCGCGAAAATAAAAAGAGGTTCCCCTGTGGGAACAACTTCTCTTTTACTTCATTCCCATAGCTGCGCTCATGTCTTTACCCATAAGTCAAAAATATTGATCTACATGCAATTGAAAATTGATTTTAGCGCGGAAAGCTGGGCTAGATTCAATTTTAGTACAATTTAAAACATTGGTTTTTGTTTCATCCAGCTTAAAGAAATTAATCCTTTGAATGGCACAGCTCAAGCACAAAAATCATCCATTATTTTAATTTTGTTTTGTTAAATTCAAAATTTTTACATTCTATAATTTTTACAATAGGAGAAATTATGGATGCAAGTTGGATTGAAAGTGAATTTGATGATGTAGATTTTGGTGATACTAGATTGAATGATAGGTGTCAATTTATAGTTGAAGCTTTTGACAAATCGCCTGGTGCATCAATACCACAAGCCTTCAAAAGCTGGGCAGAAACCAAAGCTTGCTATGAATTCTTTAAAAACCCCTCAGTAAATGAAGAAAAAATACTTGAGCCTCATATTAAAAAAACTTTAGGAAGAATTAAGAATGAGGAAGTTGCTTTACTATTAAATGACACAAGCTCAGCAGATTATACTGGACTAGACTCAATTACTGGGTTAGGACGTTTAGCAGCAAATCAAAACGGGGATAATCTAGGTATTTTTATTCACCCCCTTATTGCGGTTACACCGGATAGATTATGTTTAGGAATTGCGCATGCGAAAATATTTACTAGAAGCCTCGAAAAAATAAAAGAAACTAAAGCGACAAAGAAGAAAAGACCTATAGAAGAGAAGGAAATTTATCGCTGGATTGAAGGATATAAGGAGGCAAGCCTTATATCGCATGAAGCTCCTGATACACAAATTATTTATATTAGCGACCGAGAAGGCGATTTTATTGATTTGTTCGATTATGCCCTAAATTCAGCACCTGGTGGAGCAGATTTTATTATAAGATGTTCGCAGCAAGAACGATTGGTGGATGAAAAAAATGACGAAAATAAAAAATATAAAAAAATCCTGACTTGCTTAAAGGATGCTCCAAAACTTGGTGAAATAAAATTTGTTGTTACCAAGACAGACAAGCGAAATAAAAGAGAAGTAACGCAATCAATAAAATCAAAAACGGTTGTATTAAAGCAGCAGCATATAAATGGTAGGATAATAAAAAAAATTAAAATAAATGTAGTGATGGCCATAGAGGAAAATCCACCAGAAGGAGAGAAGGCTTTATGCTGGATGTTTATTACAACTCTACCGATAGAGACTTTTGAGCAAGCAACACGGGTCATAGAGTATTACCTATGTAGATGGGAAATTGAAACCTTTTTTAAAATTTTAAAAAGCGGTTGTAAAGTGGAATCTCGTCAGCTTGAAAAAGTTGAGAGATTATTGCCTATGCTAGCACTCTTTATGATTGTGTCATGGCGCATATTGTATTTAATAATGATAGGAAGGGCCAATCCTAACATGCCTTGTACGGATATCTTTGAAGATTCGGAATGGATGTCAGTACATCGAATTTTGTTTAAAAATAAGACCATACCCGAAAAACCACCAAGTGTAGGTGAGTTTATTGAAATGATTGCATCCTTGGGAGGCCATTTAGGGCGCAAAAGTGATTCTCCTGCTGGTCCAAAGACTATGTGGATAGGCTTAACACGCATGGCAGATTTTGCATTAGCTTGGGAGGCATTTGGGCCCTCACCTAATACTGATAATAAAGGAATGGCCCTCCCTGGCAGACCACCAACAAAAATAAAAAAAAACATGCTTATGATGCATGCTGAAGTATGATTTTTGACTTATGGGTAAAGACATGAGCGCAGCTATGGGAATGAAGTAAAAGAGAAGTGTTCCCATAGGGGAACCACTTTTTATTCGCACAACATGTCTAATTTTGACCTTTAATAAAATAAGCTATCCCATTTTGGCCGTGATGAAATCAATAAAACAACGAACTTTAGAAGAAACATAGCGACGATTTGGATAGGCAACATATATCGGTACATCTCCCTCACCATAGGCAGTCAATAACTGGTGCAACTCCCCTCTCTCTAAATAGTCTTTCACAACGTAATGATGAAGCTTCACAATACCCAAACCATCAATAGCAAAATTTAACATAGTCTGGGTGTCGTTGGTTCGAATGAATGGAGTAACAGTTATAACTTCGCTGTTACGGAAAGTAAGTTCATTGTCGGGGTTTCGCATACAATGAGCTATGTATTTATGATTTTTTAAATCCTCTGGTTTTTTCGGTGTTCCAAATTTTTTCAAATATTTGGGAGAGGCGCAAAATACATAAGAAGTTGTAGCAATCCGCTTTTGAATCGCTTCTCCGGTAACTGACAGGCTCATTCCTATAAGAACATCGATCTCCTCCAGATCCAGGTCGGGCATTCGC
>JACDDG010000397.1 GCA_013817115.1 Parachlamydiaceae bacterium
GATTACATACCAGGGTTATGAAATAAAATTACGGCCTTTCACCAAGGTCGATGATAAACTGGATAGTTTTTCACTAGGTGTAAGCATGTTTCAAATATTAAATGGAAGTTTACCTTGGACTCCCCTAGCGTTAATGTCTACGGGCGAAGTTAAAAATCACGTTGATAGCCTTAAAAACAAATACGTATGGCAGAACACTCTTTTTCCATTCGAACAAAACTTGATGCTTAATTTAGTAGAATTGACCCGTGGACTTTTAATTCACGACAAGACGCGGCGGTTTTCATGCAAAAAGATATCAGAGGATTTAGGAATTGTGCTTAAGTCCATAAATTATGCTTAAGATGTTAATTAATTAATCGCAAGAACGTATGTATGCCTGGCGAAGCCCTGCCAGGTATTTTTATCGAACTTCAGTCGGGGCATTAACCCTTAAACTAAATCCACCTTCTCTTTCCTTCCTTGCTTTCCCTGCCTTTCTCTGCGACTCAGCGTCTCTATGTCAAAAAAGCCCCCAAACTACTTCTCCAAAAACACACTTGTACCATCCCAGCCCACGGGCAAATTCCAGACACCATATATCCAGCACATCTACTCAAAAGTAACTCAACCACATAATCACTAGGCTTTTTCTTTAAACAAAGTTTAAAGACAACTTCCGCTCCAATAAAATCACCTTTTTCATATAACCCAAAAGCTTCCCCAAATAATCTCTTATACTCACGCTCCTCTTCCAATAATTCCCAAGCCGGTGAGGCTGTCACCTCATAAATTCCTGTTGCTTGAGATTTTCCCTTTAAAAACACCCGATCTATCAACCGTATCAAATATTTGTCAGGATGTGTTAACTGCCTAAACACCGGCTCGGTAATTAACAAGCGCGTTTTGTAATATTTATTCAACCCTTCAACGCGCGATGCTGTATTAATGGCATCGCTCACAAAGCTAGCATCCAAACGCTCCTCTTCGCCAAGGGCACATATCATTGCATCGCCAGTGTTGATCCCTATCCCTACACTAATCGGAGCAAACTCCTGTGTTTCAATCTTCTTATTAAAACTTGTGAGCATCTCATTCATTGCAACTGCAGCATCTACTGCGTCCGACGGAGATTCAGGAAACAATGCCATGATTCCATCTCCTAAAAATTGATTGACGAAGCCTTTGTTTTTGCGAATAATAGGCGCCATATAACGCATGTAGGTGTTTAATAGTAGTGCGGTTCTTTCTGGAGTTAACGTCTCGGCTAATGTAGTGAACCCACGTATATCCGCAAACAAAGCACTAATTTTACATTTTACACTGTCTCCCAATTTAACATCCTCCACATGCTCTCTTTGAAGCAACTGCAAAAAACGTTTAGGTACAAAGCGTTCTATAGCGCGGTACATGAACTCTACACGTTCAAAGTGACGAGCATTCTCTAAGGATATCACGATCTGGGTAGACAAGGTGCGCAATAAATGAATACGTTTTTCGGTAAACGCTCCAACTGTTAAATTATTTTCCAGGTAAATCAATCCCACTTGCTTATCTTTATAAACGATTGGTAAGCAAAGAATTGACTTCGGTGCTACACTACTCACGTACAGATCATCTGCATATTGAGAATCTGATTTTGGGTTATTAATGATAATAGGTTCTTTGGTCCTCAAAGATGTATTGATAATCGAATGCGGAACGCCCTTGAAATCCTTTAAAAGGAGATCATGGATCTGAAATTGATTTCCATCTTTATGGTGAACTTGAGAAGCTGTAACCTGCCATTGTTTTTTTATTCGTTCTATAAATACAGCTTTCTGAGCTCCGGCATTTTCAATCATGATATGGAGCACTTTTGCAAAAAGATTTTCTAATACCAGTTCCTCTGAAATAGACTGACTCGCTTTAATCACTGACGAAATATCTAAATCTGACGAAGTTGTCGACATGGTGCTCGCTCTGTCCATCTCACCTCTCATCCCCAAAAATTCCATTCTATTTTCAAAGCATTGTGGATAGCGCTTTTCCAAAACATCATTTCAAGCCATAGCGCTCGTAATAGTAATGCGCTTCTTGTATGCAATCGATTGCATAGCGAGGAAATCCCTTCTCGATAAGTATTTCTCCAGCCAATTCATTAGCAATTCCAACCCATAGATATCCGCCACTTTTTTTAGCAATTTCAGCAGCCTTTTCAAATGTTCGAATTGCCTCATTATCTTGACCTTTGAGCATTTCCTTAACACCCTTCAGCAGCTCAAATTGATGTAAATAATTAAAAGGGGATTCTTTTGCCGCCCATTGTAAATCACGACACAGCCGGTGGAAACGCAAACGGTAACGTATTTTTTTAAGATATGATACTTTTGGAATACATTTGGCTAGTGACAAGCCATCTATGGTCTTCTGTGAAAGTGTATTAACATTATAGCGCATGCGATTTTCTTCAACAAACCAACGAAAATGATATTCACAGGCTGTTTCATAGGACTCTAAGTAATGAAAATGGCGGGCCATGTGCATCGATCGTAAAGTTTCTTGTAGTCTGCCTTTCCCTAATAGTTCACGGTATAACCTAAGTGGTTCATCACTTACCAGAATTCTGCCTAATTCGATGTCTGCTAAACTCGCCACAAACTCAGTCGCACCAAACAGTTCTTTCATATGAATTTTTCGAGCATAATTTAACGTTTCTTCTTGATTTTCCCGGAGTTTGACAAGCGACTTCGACTCCCCTCTGATGATACCCGCCATGGCCCCCATATTTATGACTGCGAGGCATTTGCCCCTCTTGCAATACTCGGGCGATGGTGGAAACGGCAGCTAACCTGATGGAAAATGTTATTCCCATTGTGCCAATGCGACAATGGGTGATAAGTTTTCCCATGCGTATTCGCCAATA
>JACDDG010000033.1:0-4077 GCA_013817115.1 Parachlamydiaceae bacterium
CTCGATGAGGAAACAATCGACCGGAGAGCCGTATGCGCTAGTACCGCCCGTGCGGTTCGGAGGGAGGGGTGGTGAAAGCCATTCCTACCTCTATCATTGTCCAACCGAGGTCCGAATGGGTCGAAATGCCTCGTGAGTCCTATGGGGATCAGATCGGGTAAATAGTAAAACTGAGGTATAATTTTAGCTGCACAGTTTTTTTTCAAAAAAAGATTGAGTTATACTAAGCGCGGGCACAAATTGAGGTTTTTTGCTGCGCGCAGTATAAGAGCCAGATTAGAATGGCTGCTAAGTTTTGGTGCGGGTATAGGGGTGATGTGATGCACCCTTTTTGCAAGCATCACATCACACATACTCCTAATCCATGATCACACCGCAACAAATGCGCCCCCCGGCATTCCCTGTAGGCTGCGTGCTATAGTCATCTGCATTGGAATGAACCACAAGAGACCTGCCCATGATGGTATGAGGGCCCGAAAGCTTGATAACTTTATCTAAACGCTCATAATGCCCACGCCCATTTTCATCTGCAACAATATTACCTAGGTCACCAGCATGCCTTTCAGCATGATCTGGGCTTCCATGCGGGGTTCCTGTTGGATTAAAATGCCCTCCTGCAGAAGAACCGTCCGGCGCACTGCAATCACCAAATTCGTGAATGTGAAAACCATGCTTTCCGGGTGCAAGTCCTTCGACATCAGCGATAATTTGTATCCCACCGCCATCAACTTCAGTGAATGAGACAATGCCGTGCGCCTTATTACCTTTGGTCGGATTCAAAAAAACTGATGCTTTTTTTAAAGTTTCTGTTTTTTCTTTTTCTGCTTCCAAACTATTCGCCATCATCGAACCGGTAATTGCCAATCCCATGCATAGCATAGTAAATTTTGAAAAGTACATTAGATTCTCCTTAATTGATATTACACAAAAGAAAGAATAGCCTTTTAAGGCTTCCAAAAAAGACTCTGGATTCAGCGGTCAAAAACTGCCCTATATAATATTAATAGGTTGGTTAGCCGATTGAATCTCGAGAACTTTTTCTTTGCCAAAAACCAAATTTCAAATTTGTTTCGGTATATTTGTGCTCATGTGCAGTATACCGAAGAGCATTCAAATTTTGGTTTTTGGCAAAGAGAAAGCTCACGCGATTAAGCGATCAAAAACAACCCCATATTATAATATTGGGTTGTTTTTGATCGCTTAATCCCGAAGCTTTCTCAAAGCCAAAAATCCAAAATTTGGACGCTCTTCGGTATATAATTGTTGTAAACAATAGCTGTAATTGCTACGCTGGTAACTGGTTAGACCCTGCACATTTATCAAATAGCAGCCTATGCGTTCAGATCAAAAATTGAGTTAAGTCAATATTTATCTAACAAAAGCCGCTCAAGATATAATGAAGAGGACAAGCAACCAATTACTCTACATTTCTTCTGAGAGTAGATTTTTTCTTATTTTGTGAAAAGCATAAATTGAGGCAATGAATGGGATATATAGAAGAGTTTCAAACTCAAATCAATCGGCGCGATTTCCCTAAATTTTTGCAGCTTTGGGAAGAATACTGCACCAATGATCTAGTCGACATTGAAGAGTTAAGTCAACTCTTACTTATGATAAAAAATTCAGAGCTAGCTAAGCGTTTCGGAGAAATAGTCGAATCTGCATTATCGATGTGGGAGACAATCTCCAATAAAGAAGATTCCTACACAATAATGAAGCATTTAATTGACCTACAACACACTAACTCCCCTCTCCTTTACGCAATCGCTTCCTCACTTTTACAGAATAAATATAGCAAAGATCCATTGTACGAAGAGCGTCTTCGCCTAGTAGGCATGCGCACAAGTGACAATTTCCAAGGCGCATTAGCGAGCTATGATCTACTCGCACATATGGCGCCCGGAAAATTTGTATTCCATAGCGGTGGTTGGGGAACTGGCGAAATTATCGACATTTCTTTCTTACGTGAACAAGTGACAATTGAATTCGAAAATGTTTCCGGTCGAAAACATCTATCTTTAGCAAATGCATTTAAAGTTTTAATACCTCTCAGAGATGAACATTTTCTTGCTCGGCGATTTGGTGATGCAGATAATTTAGAAGTAGAAGCTAAATCCAATCCTCTTGTAATCATCAAACTTTTACTTCAAGATCTTGGACCAAAGACTTCTTCTGAAATTAAAGATGAACTTTGCGATCTTGTTATTCCTGAAAAAGAGTGGGCAAAATGGTGGCAAACGGTCCGTGCTAGACTCAAAAAAGATACAATGATCGAGGCTCCTAAGAGCGTTCGCGATCAATTCCGTTTACGCAAAACGGAAGTCAGCCATGAAGATCGCTTTCTAAAAATGTTTCAAACAAAGACTGAACCTGCTGACATCATTTCCACATGTTACCTATTTGTTCGTGACTTTCCGTCCATCTTAAAAAGTGATAAAATTAAAAAAATCTTACACGAAAAATTTTTGTTACTTCTTTCTGATCGCTCCGAGGGTTCTTTAACCGATGCGCAGGCTTTACAAGTACAAATATTTTTGGAAGATTACTTAAGTCATAAATTTCCTGAGAAAACGATTGAAAAACTGATTCAAAGTGATCTCAATTTCGAAGCTATCGTCGACGCAATCGAAATCCAGGCTCTAAAAAAACGGGTTCTTATTTTAATTAGAAATAGTCGTACGGATTGGATTGAAATTTTTCTCAAGATGCTTTTCACTAACAAGCAAAACACATTGCGTGAATATCTTTGCAAAGAACTGAATCAAGATGCTCCGGATGCTCTTAAACTTGAATTACAACGTCTTCTAAAATTTCCGCAAAGAAATCCTGAAATGTATGTTTGGTACTTCCAACTTATCTTAAGTAAAGAAGGAAAAGACTACCCTTTTGGAACGCAAGATGGCATTCTCAAGTGGTTTGAAGGACTACTTATCCTATTACATGTGCAGGAATTCAAATCTGATTCACGTGAGCTTTGTAAGAAAATCTATGCTATGGTTTCCGGCAAACGCTATGCTCTTGTTCGTCAAATGTTAGAAGGGTCTAGCTTAGATTTCGCTCATGAATTCTTACTCTTAACTTCAAAATGTCAAATTTTTACAGAATCTGAACAAAAAATTCTTAGATCACTGGCAGCGGTTGTTCACCCAACTTTGGCAAAAGAAAAAATGCATAACAACAATATCCATTTCGATTCTCAAACTATCTGGACAACTGAAGAAAGCTTTTTTGGTATGCAAGAACGTGTACGTCATTTAGGAACAACCGAGATGGTACTCAATGCTCGTGAAATTGAAGCTGCTCGCGCCTTGGGGGATCTTCGTGAAAATGCAGAATACAAGTCTTCCCTCGAAAAACGTTCTAGACTTCAAATGGAGCTAAAACAGCTTTCAGAGCAATTGGGACATGCACGCATTATTACAAAAAATGACACTCAAAACGAAGAAGTCAGTATTGGAAGCATCGTAGAAATTCAGACTGGCGATAGTTCACCTCTTGTATACACCATCTTGGGTGCTTGGGATGCGGACGCAGATAAAAATATTGTTTCCTTGCAGTCAAAGCTTGTCCAAGCTATGCTGGGCTTGAAAGTAGATGACAAATTTAAGTTCCGAAATGAAGATTACACAATTGTTTCTCTAAAAACTATTTTCGATTCATAAGGTCTTAAAATTACATGGAAATTGTTATCGCTAGTAGCAATTTGCACAAAATCCGCGAATTTCGCGGAATGTGCAAATTGCTAAAAAACATCGATTTTTTATCGCTAAGCAATTTCCCGCAATATTCTCCTATCGAGGAATCCGGCAAAACTCTGGCTGAAAATGCGACTTTAAAGGCTGAGCATGCTGCAAAAGTGCTTAACAAATGGGTGCTGGCTGATGATTCAGGACTTTTTGTTCCTATTTTAAATGGGGCCCCAGGAATAAACTCCCGAAGGTACGCTTCTGCAAATTCTTCCGATTCAGAAAATAGACAAAAATTGTTGCAAGAATTGCTAGAAATGAATGAAATTAACCGTTCGGCTTATTACGAATGCTGCCTTGCGCTTGCATCACCTAACGGCCTGGTTAAATG
>JACDDG010000033.1:4087-7426 GCA_013817115.1 Parachlamydiaceae bacterium
GATGTGAAGGCTACATTACGCTTGAAGAAAAGGGTAGAAATGGGTTCGGCTACGATTCCATTTTTATGAAAAACGAATACAACAAAACTTTTGGCGAGCTCGAAGATGCTGTCAAAAATCAAATTTCTCATCGCATGAAGGCTTTTCAGAAGATTCTTCCTTCTTTAGAAGCTGTTCCGATCTAGCCCATGCACTATTGCATCGATGGCTATAACCTTCTCTTTTATCTATTCGGCACAGGTAAAAATGAGTTAAGATCGCAACGCGATCAACTCATCCAATCTTTAAACATTAAAATTGAATCTTTATCTCTAAATCTTAGCATCGTTTTTGACTCACACTTATGCCCCGGTGAAGCGACACGTTCTCATTTTCATCATCTAGAGGTTTTGTATAGCGCTGAAGGTGTAACTGCCGACGATTTTATCATCCAAATGATTGCAAATGCAAGGAATCCAACCAAAGAAGTGGTGGTCACGAACGATAGAGAACTCGCAATGCGCGCTAAACACCACCGCGCTAGCACTCAAAATATCGAAAATTTTCTTAATTGGCTCAATCGCCGTTATAGCAATCAATTCAGAAAAAATATAGTATCTTCGGGGAAATTTAAGGAGCGACCATCTTCTGTTGCATCTTCACCTTCTTCTAAAAAACCTCTTAACCCAAATACTCTCTTAAAGTCTGAACCATTACCTCGAATCAAACTTATTCCTTTACCTGAGCCTGTTAAGCCCCTAATTCCTATCATCGAGGATCCGAAAAATGCTCAAGGAAGTTTTGATTTCTATCTTTCTAAATTTCAAGCTGAAAATGAAAAGATTTTGGAGCAAGAAATGAATATTAAACAGGAAAAGAAAATTAAACAAGGAAAGTTGGCTAAAGTCGAGCAAATAAGGGGAAAACCCAAAAAAAAAGATAAAAATCTTTCTTCTTTATTTAAAGAGCCGAAGCAACAAAATCCAAACCTTCCCGACATGGAACGCTGGCTTAAAATTTTCGAAGATCACGATAAAAAAAAATAACTACGCACTCTATTCTTTATCTTCAGACCACATGACCCCTATGCGTGGCGCAGGATTCCAAATGATACCAATCTGCCGCGCTCAGCTCCTCAGCAATAGCTCAGGCTATTACCTCGTCGCTGATCGCAGCATCTTGGTATATTTGAAATCCTGCGCCTACGCATAGGGATCATGTGGTCTGATCTTAGATTATCGGGCTCATCCTTCCCATCATGAATATCCTGACTAAAACTGTTTCCCCTTTCCGCTCTTTACAGCATCGCCAAAAGGTGCAAAGAAGACTCTATTGAAATTCTCAAAAGATATATTGTTTATTTTAAAGAAAAACAACATGATAAGGATTATACTCGAATGCAAGTATTTTTTTTTATTTTGCAGCCGATGAAGATAATTTTTCCCTTGGAGTCATCATGAAAATTTGGCCAGGACAGCCCTACCCTTTAGGCGCCAACTACGATGGTTCAGGGACAAATTTTTCACTTTTTTCTGAAGTTGCAACAAGGGTCGAACTTTGTCTGTTCGATTCAGAAAATAAAGAAATTCGAGTGGTTTTGCCAGAGGTGACTGGCCATTGTTGGCATGGGTATATTCCTACTATAGAGCCCGGACAAAAATACGGATACCGTGTTTATGGCCCGTGGGATCCTAGCAGGGGACATCGGTGCAACCCAAATAAGCTTCTTATTGACCCTTATTCAAAAGCTATTGTTGGTCAAATTGATTGGAATGAATCCATTTTTCCCTATCGATTTAAGGATGGTGATCCTAATGTCTCTAGTGAGACAGATAGCGCTCCTTATATGCCAAAAAGTGTTGTGCACCAACCTCACTTTGATTGGAGTGGCGATAGAAAACTTCAACACCCTTGGCACGAAACGGTCATTTATGAAACACATGTTAAGGGCCTTACCGCAAAACATCCCTCTATCCCTCCAGAATTAAGAGGAACATATGCTGGATTGGCACAGCCGGAAATGATTGGTTATCTTAAAAATTTGAAAATCACAGCTGTTGAATTGATGCCCATCCAATATTTTATTCATGATCATCATGTGATCGAAAGAGGTTTAAAAAATTATTGGGGATACAATACGATAGGCTATTTTGCTCCACATAATGAATATTCTTTTGACAAGCATCCCGGTGGAGCAGTCGGTGAATTTAAACAAATGGTGAAAGCCTTACACATGGCTGATATCGAAGTTATTTTAGATGTAGTGTATAACCACACCGCTGAAGGTAACCAACTTGGTCCAATGCTTTGTTTTAAAGGGATTGATAACGCTTATTACTATCGTCTCATGGAAGACAAAAAGTATTATAGGGATTATACAGGAACAGGAAATAGCTTAAACATGCGCCATCCACATGTGCTACAGCTTATTATGGATTCATTACGCTATTGGGTCTTAGAAATGCATGTAGATGGCTTTCGCTTCGACTTGGCGTCGACATTAGCCCGAGAATTACACGATGTAGATAAACTTTCAGTCTTTTTTGATCTTATTCAACAGGATCCCGTCATAAGTCAAGTTAAACTCATTGCAGAGCCATGGGATGTAGGTGAAGGTGGTTATCAAGTAGGGAATTTCCCCCCAGTTTGGACTGAATGGAATGGAAAGTATCGTGATAGTGTACGTGATTTTTGGAAGGGAAAGGATCAGTCTCTCGGAGAATTTGCGTCAAGATTTACAGGAAGCTCTGATCTATATGAAAATACCTCTCGACTCCCCTATGCAAGTATTAACTTTACCACCGCTCATGACGGATTTACTCTAAATGATTTAGTTTCATACAATTCCAAACATAATGATGCTAATTTTGAGGAAAACAAAGATGGAGATAACAATAACGGTTCTATGAATTACGGCGTTGAAGGGCCTTCTTCTGACCCAGAGTTAATAAAAATAAGGACCCAGCAAAAAAGAAATTTTTTAACCACACTTTTGCTTTCTCAGGGTGTACCAATGATTTTAGGAGGAGACGAATTAGGCCGTACTCAGCAAGGAAATAATAATGCTTATTGCCAAGATAATGAAATTACTTGGTATGATTGGGAAAAATTGGATGAGGAGTTTCTTAATTTTTGTCGAAAATTAATCCTTTACAGAAGGGAACATCTTGTTTTTCATCGACGTCGTTGGTTTCAGGGAGTTCCAATTCACGGTAGTGAAGTAAAAGACATTGCATGGTTTAATCGTGATGGAAATCTTATGGCTGAAGGAGATTGGGGATTAGAATCTGCTAAATCAGTTGGTATTTTTCTTAATGGGTCTAATATTCCTAATCCTTATCTTAAAAGTGACCCTATAAA